>NZ_JBITTH010000011.1:0-273943 GCF_044541755.1 Streptomyces sp. NPDC085524 | reverse complement strand
GCGAGCCGACGGGTGGTGACCGCGTCCCAGCCCTGCTGCTCGGCGAGTTCGCGGGCCGTGGTCACGATGAGGCGCTCGCGCTCCGCCCGCTCGCGCGCCTTGCGTTCCTGTACCGACATGATGTGGATCCTAGCACCGCTAGACAGTCAAGCGGCAGCAATGCTAGCGCTGACTGCATCATCTAGCGTCGCTAGATGATTGGTCGGATCCACCGACCGGCCTGTCGTGTCTCCGGAGGTCCGGCACCCTGTACCCCGCATGCGCGTTCGGTTAGGCTTACCTTGCCTGACGTGCGGGCGGGTAGGTTCGGTTCCGGCGCAGCGGGCGGCGGACCAGAGGACGGGAACGGGCAGGGGGAGGGTGCAGGTGAGAGACGGTGACCGGGCTTGTGCGCGTCATGCGCCCGCTGGGGCGGGACACCCGTGCGGTTGGACCGGCGTCCCGGGTCCCGGTCCGGAGCTCGGGATGAGGCGTCGTGGATAGGATCGCGCTCACGGCCGGAGCCCTGTACGCCATCGTCCTGCTCCGCGCGGGAGGGACGTTCGCCGTCGGGTGGCTCGCCGGTGCCGGTGCCCGCCGCAGCAGGTTCGCCGAGCGGATCTCCTCGGCGAAGTTCCTGCGCGCCGAGCGGGCGATCCAGCGGTGGGGCGCACCGGTGGTGGCCGTCTCCTTCCTGACCGTCGGTCTGCAGACCGCCGCCAACTTCCTCGCGGGCAGCATGCGCATGCCGCTGCCGCGCTACCTTCCCGCGCTGTTCGTGGGCGGAGCCGCCTGGGCGCTGATATACGCGACCGCGGGCCTCGGTGTTCTCGAGGTGCTGGGAAGGCTCTTCGCCGAGCGGACGGCCCTCGGCGTGGCCGCCGTGGCCGTGCTCCTCCTCGCGGTGTGCGGGGTGGTGCTGTACCGCAGAAGACGGGCGGCGCCGTCCTTCGGTGACGCCGTGGCCGAGGAGTCCTGAGCCTGCCCGCGTTCCAGTGCGGGGCCGTTGGCGCGTACGTCGCCGGCCCACTCGCCTGAACCTCGCCCGCGACTACGACGCGCTTCAGACCGCCGCCGACGGCATGTCCGCCGAGCACGGTGCGACGTCGCCGCAGGTGACGCGGGCAGGGAGGGGGCGGGGCCGGAACCCGCCGTGTGCGTGCGATGCGCGGCCGTCGTGCACGCGTCGCACACCGAGGGGCGTACCCCGTGTGATGTAATCGAGCGTCGTCGCGTGAAGAAACGATCTGTCAGCCCCAGGCCCACAAGTCCAGGTGGCTGGGGGAGAGACCCTTGTCGTCGACGGCCGCACCGCGTGTGCTCCTGACACCGCTGCCACCACCGTGAACCCGTCCGGAGGCAGAGGGCCGGCTCGGGCACCCGCACAGGGCGTCGACCGGCCGTACCCGGATCGACCTCGTCATTCGTTCGTGGGGGATCGTCGTGCGTATCGCACGTGTGGGGGGTTTGGCTCATCGCCTTCGTGATGGCGCCACCGGCAGGGGGACCCGTCCGTCAGCCGGGCCGAGAAGCCGTGCAGCGGGCCACCGCTCAGGCGGCACCGGGCCGGCCGGAGCCGGGGCGCACCGGGCCCGGGCGCAGGGAGCCCGTGCGAACCACCGCGCCGGCAACGGAGGTCGCCCGCGCTGCCGACGGGTGCGACGTGCCCGCGACCCGCAGCGCCGGCCCGACCCCCTGACGGGGCGCATCCCTCCGTACCCTCCTCCGCCTGAAGGCGCGGGGTTCCCGGCCCATGCCCGCTGCGGACCAGCGTCCGTCGGCTCGTACATGATCAACACCACCCGGGTCCAAACCAACCCGGGTCCGAACCGCACACGTTGGAGGTAGTCCTCGTGTTTGCTTCTCGCAACGCGCCGTCGCAGGCGCGTGGTTCTCGCGACGCAGGCAGCACACCCCGTCCGGGCATGCGGATGGTCCTCGGCCTTGACGGCGAAGGGCCGCACCCCGCACTGCTGCGCACGAGCCCCGTCCCCCTCCAGCCTGAAGGCCGCGGCCTCCTGGGAGAACACAAGTGATAGTCGAGCACAACCTCCGTGGCGCAACCGATGTCCTGCCCGGATCCCTTCCCGAGGGCTGGGCCCGTACCCCTCTGGTCGTGGTCATGCCCACGTACAACGAGGCCGGCAACGTACCGGGCATGGTCGAGCTTCTGATGAACCTGGACCTGCCCGGCCTGCGCCTGCTCATCGTCGACGACTCGTCCCCGGACGGCACCGGAAAGATCGCGGAAGAGCTCGCGGAGAAGTTCCGGGCCGAGGACGGCAGCCCCCGCATATCCGTGATGCACCGCGTCACCAAGGACGGCCTCGGCCGCGCGTACGCCGCCGGCATGAGCAAGGCGGTCGAGGACGGCGCGCAGTACGTGCTCCAGATGGACGCCGACGGCTCGCACCCGGCGGACAAGATCGCCGGAATGCTCGGTGTGGCCCTCTCCACCGGCTCCGGCCTGGTCGTCGGCAGCCGGTACGTCCCCGGCGGCACCCTGTCCGAAGCCTGGGGTGCACACCGCAAGCTGCTCTCGCGCTGGGCCAACGCCTACGCGAGCACCGTCCTGGGCACCCGCCTGCGCGACATCACCGGCGGATTCAACATGTGGAGCGCCGAGGCCCTGCGCGTGATCGATCTCGCGTCGGTCGGCAGTGCCGGCTACAGCTTCCAGGTGGAGATGAAGTACACGGCCCTGCGTCGCGGCGTGCAGGCGATGGAGGTTCCGATCCACTTCGAGGACCGCACCATCGGCGAGTCCAAGATGAGCCTGGCGGTGCAGCTGGAGTCGGCCGTCATGCCGTGGAAGCTCCGGCGGTCCGCCGCCCGCCCGCGGCCGGGTGCGCCGGCGCAGCCCTCCGGCAACGCCCCGGACGGGACTCCGGGCACCTGCCGTCCGGAGGACCGAGTTCCTGGACCCCGCAGGTGAAAACTGCTGCGCCAACCCGACCGCAGACTGGCGGGAGCCGGGCATCCGAGGGCCTCACCGCCCGGGCGGGCAGGCTGCCCGCCCGGTTCGACCCGCTCTGGGCTGTTCTGCTGACGTTCGCAGTCACCTGCACGCGCATCGGTACCGCCCAGCCCTGGCGTGACGAACTCGCCAGCTGGAGGGCCGCCGACCGCAGCACCGGCGAACTCGTCGACATGCTCCACAACGTCGACGCCGTGTCCGGCGCCTACTACCTGCTGCTGCAGGCGTGGATCTCCGTCTTCGGCGACTCCCCGGCCATGCTGCGGATGCCCTCGGCGCTGGCGATGGCCGGTGCGGCCGGGTTCGTCGTGCTCACCGCGCGCAGGCTCTTCGACCGCCGGACCGCGGTCTTCGCCGGGGTGCTGTTCGCCCTGGCGCCCGCCGTATCCAAGTACGGCCAGGAGGCCCGTTCCTACGCCTTGGTGGTGCTGGCCGCCACGGCCGCGACCTGGCTGCTGCTGCGGGCGCTGGAACGGCCGACGGTGCTGCGCTGGCTGCCGTACGCAGTGGCCGTCACCGCCTCCGGGCTCTTCCACATGATCTCGCTGCTCTTCCTGGTGCCGCACGGCGTCGTCGTGCTCGGGCGTTGGTGGGGCACGCGTTTCTGGCGGCTGCCGGTGTCCTACGCCGTCACCGTCGTGGCCGCGCTGCTGCCGCTGACTCCGCTGGTCCTGCTCGGGCAGCGCCAGGTGGCCCGGCAGCTCGGCTGGGTCCCCGTCCCGCACCTGCGTGACCTGGGCGGCCTGTGGGTCGGCCTCATCGCCTCCCCGCTGGTCTCCCTGGCCCTGTTCGCAGCTGCTGCGCTGCCGCTCGCCTGGCCCCGGGGCCGCCGGCCGGCCGTGGAACTCGGCCTGGTGGCCGTGGTACCGATCCCGCTGGCCTGGATCGTCTCGCAGGGCTCGTCCTCGTACTTCATCGACCGCTACCTGCTCTTCACCCTGCCCGCCTGGGTGATCCTGGCCGCTGCCGGCCTCGGCGCGCTGCGCCCGCGGCGGATCGGCGTGGCCGGCCTGGTGCTCCTGGTGGCGCTCGGCGCCGCAGACCAGCGGCAGCTGCGCACCGAGCACGCCAAGGGAGGCACCGACGGCAAGCGGGTCGCCGCCGTCATCGCCGAGCAGTACAAGCCCGGCGACGGCCTCGTGATGGGCAGCAGCCGGGTCTACATGGTCGACCTGATGGTCGAGTACTACCTGCCGGAACGCGCGAAGCTGAAGGACGTCTTCGCCGAGCGCTCGGCGGTGGCCAACGACGACCTCTTCCCGGTGGAGTGCAGCCGGCCGGTGCAGTGCCTGGAGGGGACCCGGAGGGTCTGGGTGGTCACCTCGAGCGGAACCCAGAACCCGTACAACCAGCTCCCGCCCGACCGGGAGAAGGCGCTGAAGGACCACTACAAGCCGGTCGCGACCACCGTGGTCGGAGACCTCCAGGTCACCCTGGTCGAACGCGCCCACTGACCCACTGACCCACTGACCCACTGACCCCTGATCCACCGAGACCCGGCCCCCGCGCACGCCCATGGCGAGCACGGGGGCCGAGTCGTACCGGCAAACGCGCCGTGCCGTGGCTCGCGGCGGGGGAGCGCGAGGCGGTGGCCATCAGTACCGATCCGGTTCCGGGCGGACGATGGCCCGCCCTGTTCCTCGGCAGTCGCCGATGCCCCACTACCCGGCCCAGTACGCGGCCCGCACCTCCCCTTCCGCGAAGTCCCGGCGCGGCAGGCGCAGGCCGAGGGACTCCTCCAGGGCGTGGAAGTACAGCTCGAACGTGTCGGTCAGTTCCGGGTGGTCCGGCGCGCCCCAGCCGTCGTCGACGCGGTGATCGTCCCTCATGTAGTCGAAGGTGTACATGGCCTTCGCGGAGGTGGGGCGCTTGCCGGCCGCGACCTGTGAGGGATCGGCCCCGTACAGCAGGGCCAGCTGCTCGGCGTCGACGGCTTGCCCGGGCGCAGCACGGAAGAAGGCAAAGGTCGTGTACGGGTCCTGCCCGCGCCAGGACCCCGCTGTCCAGGCGAGCCCCTCCAGCGGGTCGCACCCGCAGGCCCCGACCGTCCCCGCATCGTCCAGACCGCCGCTGCGGAACCGTCTGCCGCGAGTGAGACCCACCGACAACCGGCCTGCCCTCGCAGCCGGTCAGGGCAGGCTGACAAGTCACCAGGAGGAACAGCACACTGAGCACATGCAATATGAGGAGAGAGTCGAACTCGCGGCCGTGAGGGCCTTGTCCCGGTGGCCATCCTCGTCTGCTCACCCTTGCTGCTGGTGGCAGGAGCGCCGATCCGCCGCCGCTACCTCCGCTTCGTCAACCGGGAGCGGCAGTAGCCGAGGTCACCTTGAGCGACTACGGCAAGTGGCGCTGAAGCCGCATCCGGGGCAGCCGTGCAGGACCGCCCTGGCTTCCCTGCCGGCCGAGCAGCATCAGGAGAGGTCAGCCAACGGCTGGTGGGCGGCGGTCACCAGTCACGGCTGGAATCCACGCCTTCGATCAACGCCGCGCGAGCGGCCGACAGGTTGCGGCCGGTGGCTGTCTGCGCTTCGTCCGCCAGGAAGTCCAGAGCGTCGAACAGCTGCTCACGCTCCAGGGTCGCGATGAAGCGCGAGCGGCTGTCGAGTGCGTTGAAGGCGGCTGCGAAGGCGCGCCCGATTTCCGCGATGACGCCGTGCTGCTGGCCGCCTCCACCTCCGCCTCCCCCTCCGACCTCGGCGAGGAAGGCGTCCCGGGTGGCCTCGTACTGGGCAACGGCTTTGCGGTAGGTGGTGCGCGGTATGTGCTCGAGGCCGTCCCATTCCCGGAGCGGGTTGGTGGCGTTGGCAGCGAACCATTCCGGTGTGCGGGCGCCGCGGACGTCGAGCTGGATTCCGTGCCGCACGTGGGGCCGCCAGGTCTTGCGCATCGCCGTCGCGTAGCCGACGGGAATGTCGTCGAGCGATACCTCTTCCACCTCCGGGACGTGGCGCGGCAGCAGGCAGTCGGATGCGTCCATCCCGAACAGCTCCCGGATCGTGAGCGCCTGCAGTTGTGGCAACTGGTTCAGGGCGGCCGCCGAGGTGAGCGTGCCCAGGTTCCCCGACAGCGACAGGCGGGTCAGATCCGGGAAGCCAGCGACGAGGCGGGCGCAGTCGAGCCGGGTGATCCCGTGGACGGTGAGGTGCTTGACGCCCGCACGCACGGCGCCGAGGGTTCGGTCGGCGGCAAGTTCCTCGGCCGTGCACGTCAGGGCATAGGGGGCGTTCCAGTCCTCACGGCCGCCGCTGTTCCAGTGCCGCTGCCGGGCCAGTTGTTCGCCCCGCCCCCACCCCGAGGAGTAGGAGTACGAGGGTTCGGTCACGAGCGGGGGCAGGGAGCCGATCACCGTGAAGCTTCTCGGAAGGACCCACTCGTAGTTGCAGTGGGAGGGCTCGCCGCCCCAGTTGTGGTGTGTGAGCAGGAGCGGCTGTACGTCGCCCAGGTCGGCCACGGCCGAGGGCTTCTGTCCGGACCAGTCCAGTTCGAGAACCGCAGCCCTCTGTGCCGCGGTGTCGATGCCGGTGACCTGCGAGGCGGTCCAGGCGCCGAGCGCATCGGAGTACACCGCAACGACATCGCCGACGGCGATCGGCCTCGGTGGTTGACTTCGTCTCATGCCCATCGCCTACCTACCTGCGTCCGAGTTGCTGCGGCTGAGGTCCAGGACGAGCCCGCGGAGCTCCGTGGCGGAATCGGCCGCGAGCCGGTAGATCCCCTGAAGGCTCACCGACCGGACCAGCCGTCCTTCCTCGACGTACTTGAGCGTGCGCTCACCCCTGCGCGAGGTGAAGGTCAGGCGCTCCAGAAGGTCGGGAGGGGCGACCGTGCTGAACGTCAGGGGAGTGCCGGGCGGACCGAGCAGCACCTCGGTCACACAGCCCGCCTTCAGCGGCCGCCAGTCCAGAAGCTTCGTGTAGTCGTCGTCGTGGAGCTCCGACCCGGCGTCCTGATAAGGGATCATCCTGGACACCTCCATCGCGCCCAGCACATGGAGGCGGGTGCGGAAGACCCGGACGGGATAGACCGTGTCACCGGGTCGGACGCCTGCGCGCTGGAAACTCGGCAACGACTGGTGCGGGCCGCCGAACATCATCGTCAGACGCCGGCCGGCGTAGCCGGATCGCTCAAGTTCTCGGCACAGATCATTGGTCCACAGAGTCGTGTAGGAGTTCGGCACAACAGAACCGTAGACACCCCTACTGACAATCGGCTCTGCGGTCGGTGCGGGCTGCATCGCCCCGCAGGCCGCCTCGGCTGACTCCCCCCTTCGCGACCGGGGGCGGTACCTTGTCCGCGCAGGAGGTCGGGGCGGCCAAAACCGCCAATGACGACCGCAACGACAAGTCCAAGGACGGCAGGGGAGGCGGAACCGCCGCCGCCGAACTCAATTCGAAGGACGCGTACCTACATGGCGGCCCACAAGGCGAAGACCTTGACTTCCGCAACCATCAACATGCTCGCGAACACCCACCAGGGCCAGCGGTGTATGACAACCGCTGTGGGCCCCTCACCCGCGTGATGGGCTTGGGCATGCGCGGAAGCTGGAACTGCGACGATCAGACCCACGCCCGCTGGACCGGGATCACGCCGAACAACGACGGGACCGGCGTGGACGCGGTGGGCGCACAGTTGGACGACGAGGCGGGCAGGGCGGCCCACCTGGACTCGGCGACCACCGTGTGGTCCAGCGTGCCTTTACGGAGCGGAATACCCAACAGCCCCCTCCTGACGATCGTGGGTGGCCGTGGCGACAACTGGTAGGGGACTGCTGATCGCAGCGATAGGCGTGGCGCTGGCGAGCACCTTCGGGTGCTCGTCGGCACCACGCACCTCCCCGGCGACAGCGGAGTCTCCTACCCCGAGCAGCGCAGCACCCTCCCAGCCGTCCGCTTCCGCGCCCCCGGCCGATTCCGGCAAGCCGTTCTGCAAGGTGGACACCCCAGGCGCCTGGAAGCAGGCCCAGACCGCGGGGATGCTCCAGGCGGAGCAGGGCGAGTCTTTGAACCCGCTGGCCGTGGCGCCCGACGGCTCCTCGGTGATGGCCGCCAGCCAGCGAGATGACCGTGTGCCCCTGGTCTGGCTACGTGACCAGGGTCGCAAGCGCACCACGATCTACACCGACGACAACGACGGCAAGGGTGGCCTCGGCCTGGCTGACTTCGACGGCCGTTGGCTGGTCTTCAACACCCTTGACTCGAACGATGTCGCCTCCAAGTGGAAGCTGTTCGCCTGGGACTCCCAGGCCGGCGGAGCCCCCAAGAGCATCGCCAAGACCCAAGCCGACGCCAACGGGAACGCGGTGCCCGGGCCGTTCCTGATCCCGTGGGTCAGCAACGGCAAGGCGACGTGGGTCCAGGGAGTCAGCGACGGGACGAAGAACCAGAAACTCACCGACGTCCAGCGGCAGGTCCATCTCTACGATCTCGCCTCGGCGACCGACGAGATCGTTCACACCGGGCACATGGCGCCCTCGTTCTTCGCCGGAGACACAGTGGTCTGGCCGGAGGCCTTCGCCATCGACACCCCGACGAAGCTCACCGCGGTCACCGCACAGGGCACGCCGGTCAGCCTCCCCGCGGCGCTGGCCGCCGCTGACGGCTCACCGGCTTCGGCGAGCGACGGAACCACCTGGGCGTGGACCGGAGTGGGCAACAAGAATCTGTACGCCTGGAGGGCAGGATGGCCGACGCCGGTCATGGTGCACGAGGGGGCGCCCATCGACTGGGTCCATGTCGCCGGAGACGTGATCACCTGGACCGATTCCACTGCGACGTGGGCCGCCGACCTCCGCGGACGCGCCTACACACAAATGACACCGCAGTACGGTGGAACGAGCAGCCACGGGACCGCCGTCGTCGTCTCCTATCCGGGACCGGACAGACGATCAGTCAGCTACGTGTTCACCAGCGCAGGCCTCGCCCCGCTTGCCTGCCCGCAATGAGGGCATCTGCCTCATCGGCAGGTTCCAGCAACGGCCTCCGGGGGACGGCAACCCGAGCCAGGACTGTGGCACCGGCCCGCAGTCCTGGCTCGCTGGGCACGGGGCAACGCCGTCGGAGCCTGGTGGTGTTCCCAGCGCCGGCAGCGCCCCCTGACCCGCTTGGCCTGCGCGAACGGAGAACAGGGACGGCCCCCAGTAGCTCACGCGCTGGCCCAATGGGCCCGATCGCGGACATGATTGGAGCGGAGGCGACCCGGCTGGCTGGCCGGGCTCCTGTCCGGTGATCACCAGCTGAGTGTGGCCATCGTTTCGGTGGCCGGATTACTGACTTTGACCGTTCCGTGGTCCTTGTACTCGCTGGTGTGCCAGTCGGCAAAGGCCTCGGCGAGCTTGTCTGCCTTGGCCACGTCGGGTGAGCCGGAGTCGCGGAGTTCCGGGTCCAGGTTGGTGATGATCCGGATGGAAAGAGCTGGACCGGTGTGCTCGGTCATCACGTGCATGGAGATGGCCAGGAGGCCTGCGCTTGCTTCGCCCTCAGCAAGATGCTTGCGGAAGGCTTCTGTATCGGGGTCGCCGTTGCCTGGCCAGTTCGATGGCCGGGAGGAAGTGGCGGGCACGGCTTCAGGAGTGGTGTCGTCGCGATCACTACAGGCCAACGCGGTGCTGGCTAAGAGAACCGCGGCTGCGGTACCGAGCCTTAACAGGCGGGGGCTACCGCCGTGGTGGGGTTACTGGTCGGCAGCACGTCGGGAGGCAGAGCCGTTCTCGCCACTGAGATTCATACGCTTCCGTTCCTTGACGGCTCTCCTGCATGAAGAGACGTGATGTTCCGCCCACAGGTTCCCCGGCCTGTCGGCGCGATGCCGTACCCGTCGGCCGGCCGGGTGAGCCCAGTCCTTGTTCCGCGGTACCAGCCGATGTACGACGCGCCCGACGATCCGTTCACGGAGCTGTCGAGTCCCGCCTGACGGGCAGGTGACGTTGCCTCTCGAGTTCGGGCCGCTGACCCAGGTGCCACAGTTCCCCTGTCCCGCACCCGGTTGAGTCTCCCGTTGGGGGAGACGGCAAGGTGAGGGGCATGGACAGCGAAACGCTCTACTCCATCGGGGAGTTGTCCCGTCGGACCGGGCTGACGGTGAAGACGATCCGGTTCTACTCCGATCAGGGGATCGTCCCGCCGACCGACCGGAGTCCGGCGGGCTACCGGCTCTACGGGCCCGACGCGCGCGCCCGCCTCGATCTGGCCCGCACGCTGCGGGACCTCGGGATCGACCTGGCGACCGTACGCAGAGTGCTGGACCGGGAGTTGTCCCTGTCGGAGGTCACGCAAGCCCACGCAGACGCCCTCGACGTACAGATCTGAACCCTCCGGCTGCGCCGCGCGCTCCTCCGCGCGCTCGCCGGTCGCAGCCGCCCCACCAGCTTGGAGATCGACCTCGTGCACCGACTCGCCACGCTCTCCCGCACCGAACGCCGCCGCCTCGTCGCCGACTTCATCGACGAGGCCTTCAGGGGCTTCGAAACCAACCCCGAGTTCGTTGCTCTGATGTGGTCCGCCCTGCCCGAACTCCCCGAAGACCCCACGTCCGGACAGGTCGACGCCTGGGTGGAACTCGCCGGTCTCTGCGAGACCGCCGACTTCCGCGCGGCGATCCGCCGGACTGCTGAGGACCAGGCGGAAGAGCTCTCCCGGAAGGACGCCGTCGTACTGCAAGAGGCCTTCGGCCGGGCGATGCGCCAACTGATCGACGAGGCCTGTACCGCCGGCCTGATGCTGATGCCCGCCGCCGACCCGGAGGCCTCCCCTGCCGACGCGCTGGCCGAGCTCTACGCCCGTGCTTACGAGGATGCCGGGGCGACGAGCGATCTGCGCCGCTGGCTCCTCGCCCGCCTGCGGACGGGGGACGATCCGCTCGTGGAGCGCTACTGGCGGCTCCTGGCGACGGTCAATGGATGGCCCCCGTCATCCACGCTTGCTCCCGTCCACTCCTGGTTCACGGGGGCGGCGGCATGAGGACGCGCGAGCTGGCCTTCGGTCTGTACGCGGACGAGGAGGGGCTGGCCTGGGTCAGGACGTGCATCGAGGACGCCGTGGGTGCGCGCAGCGCCCGGATCACCAATGTGACCGAGACGCCGACCGGAGACGCGGACGACTTCCTGGCGGACCAATGGGCCGTGGAACACCCCGGCCTGAGCAGCGGTGCCAGGCAGCCGGTCATGCTGCAGGTGCGCGTGGTGTGCTCCCTGCGGACGCGCAGGTCCCTCCGCAAGGCGGTGATCGCCGCCCTGTGCCCGGAGGGGGAGGCACCCCACATCTGCCGTGTTCCGTGGTCGGCCTTCTGAAGCCGGGCTTTGCCTGGTACGGCCGGATGTTCCACCTCGCTGAACGGCACGGCCGTGACCGGCGGAAGGTGGGCAGGGTCTGCAGGCGGCCGCGCGCTTCTGATCACATCGGGGACGCGCAGAGGCGGCTGGGCGGTACCGCTCAATGCAGTGTCCGTGAGTTACGGGAGGGGGCAGGCCAAGAGGATCTGCCTCCGCTCACGGTCGACCGAGACGATCTGCACGGACATCTCGTGCCCCTGGCGGAAGGACTCCGCAGGCGCAGGCAACCGGGTGAGCGGAACGAGTCCCTCGACGCAGTCGGCGAGGCGTACGAAGACGCCGATGGACGCGATCTTCGTGACGCGTCCACCGACAACCTGACCGACGCGAAAGCGCGGGAGCAGGTCTTCGTGCTCGGTCCACTCTCCGAGCACGACCCCCACCTGATGATTGTGGTCGGCGTGCCAGACGACCTCGCCGGTAACGCGCTGCCCCACGGTCGGCAGCTCCATGCAGCTGGGCATCCTGTCGATCCTGGCCAGACCCACGGCGCGGGGGCAGTCGTCGAAGGCGAGGAAGACTCCGAATGGCCGTCGGCCGACGACCTCGCCGACAACGCGAGTACCGACAGGCAGCGCGCGGACCGTCTCGGACCAAGCCGAAGCCGCGTCGGGCACGTGCCTGCCGTTCTCTCCAGGCCAGGAGTACTCACTCACTCGCAGATCATGGCATCACCGGTCGCTGCTCGAAAGGTGATGCCGGAACGGGATCCTGGAGTGCCGGTGCTTCGAGCGTCGCCTCGATCTCCGCGTCCTGCAGCCCCAGGGCATCCAGTGACGAGGGGGCCAAGGACACCCGCAGCACCGGCCCGCAGGCGGATCAGCGCAGTCCGGCGAAGAGGTCGTTCTCGGGCACGGCCGCGCCGGTGGCGTCCTTGACCCGCACGAAGGTCTCCGTGCCCATCAACTCGCCGAACCTCTCCTTGCCCATCCGCAGGAAGAAGATGTTCTCGCCCTGACTCGCGTGCGCAGCCAGTGCATCGAACTTCTGGCCGCTGAACGCGGTGGTGTCCACCCACGTGGTGATCTCGTCGTCGGGCAGGCCGATCTTGGCCATCGCCGCGGCCTCGGCAGGATCCGGCTCCGGCATGTCCGGGTGGAACTCGCGCATGATCTCGCCGAACCGCTGCATCCCCGAGCGGGGCATCGTCGTCCAGTACACCTTCGGCGTCAGCTCGGTCATCTCCAGCGCCGCCATCGTGATGCGGTGGGCCTGGATGTGGTCGGGGTGGCCGTAGAAGCCGTTCTCGTCGTACGTGACGACCACATCGGGCCGGTAGTGCCGCATGAGTTCCGCGAGCCGGGCGGCGCCCTCCTCCACGGGGGTCTGCCAGAAGGACCCGGGGGCGTCGTTGCTCGGCCAGCCCATCATCCCGGAGTCGGCATAGTCCAGCATCTCCAGGTCGCCGACCTTCAGGACGTCACAGCTCGCCTCGAGTTCTTGACGCCGCATCAAGGCGACGGCCGCCGGATCGTGCCCGGGATCGCCCGGCTTGGTGCCCCCCGGTCCGTCACCGCAACCGCCGTCGGTACACGTCACGAGCACGGTGCGGATGCCTTCCGCCGCGTACCGTGCGAGGACCCCTCCCGTGCCGGTGGCTTCGTCGTCGGGATGGGCGTGCACGGCCATGAGCGTCAAAGGCCGGTCAGTCATGCAGTCCTCCTGCTGAAATACGTCTTGGTACGGGTGAACGGCGGCTGCACCGCGATCCAGGGGCCCGGATCCCGGAGGGGCGGACACCCCGGTGGTCTCCATGTTCCCTGCTCATGCGGCGACGCCGGTCCCTCGGTCGGTGCAACCTCCCGGCCGGGCCGGCTGTTCCCGGCGAGGCCGCGCGTCGCCGCCGCCGCGAGGCCGCGCGGCCATGGCGCCGCGCGTCGCCGTGGTCGATGGTCGGGCGTCAGGGGCGGGTGAATTCCCATGGCCGGAAAGCAACATGACGAGTTGAGCCATCCAACCCGTTGTGCAAATCGGTATTTTATGGCCTCTCCCGGAGGTCAGTACGGTCCGATTCATGGAGTGGAACTTTCAGACTGCAGAAGAACTCGCGGCCGCCCTGCGCACCGGTGAAGTGACGTCGGTGGAGCTGACCGACGAGGCAATCGCCCGGATCGAGCGGGACGACGCCGTCATCAACGCGATCTGCGTGCCGGACTTCGACCGTGCGCGGGCCGCCGCGCACGCTGCCGACCAGGCGCGTGCACGCGGCGAGGACCGGCCACTGCTCGGTATTCCGGTGACGGTCAAGGAGTCCTACGACGTCGCCGGGTTGCCCACGACCTGGGGCATGCCGACGTACCGGGACTTCGTGCCGGCCGAGGACGCGGTACAGGTGTCGCGGCTCCGGGCCGCAGGCGCGGTGGTGCTCGGCAAGACCAATGTGCCCTTGGGGCTGCAGGACCTGCAGAGCTTCAACGAGATCTACGGCACCACCAACAACCCGTGGGACCACGCTCGCACGGCCGGCGGATCGTCCGGCGGCTCGGCGGCAGCCCTGGCGGCCGGCTTCGGCGCGTTGTCCATCGGCTCCGACATCGGCGGTTCGCTGCGCACCCCGGCGCACTTCTGCGGGGTCTACGCACACAAGCCGACGCTCGGGCTGGTGGCGAACCGAGGCATGGTCCCGCCGACCATGCCGGCATTGCCGGTCGACCTCGACCTCGCCGTCGTCGGCCCGATGGCGCGCACCGCCCGCGACCTCACGCTCCTGCTCGACGTCATGGCCGGGCCGGACCCGCTGACGTTCGGCGTGGCGCACGGCCTGACGCTGCCGCTCGCACGTCACGAGCGGCTGAGCGACTTCCGGGTCCTGGTCCTCGACGAGCACCCGTTCATTCCGACCGGATCCGCTGTGCGGGCGGGCGTGAACCGGGTCGCCGACGCACTTGTCGACGGCGGCGCCCGCGTCGAACGGCACACGCCGCTGCTTCCCGACCTGGCCGAAGCCGCGACGCTCTACATGCAGTTGCTGTTCTCGGGCTCCGGTGCACGATTGCCCGTCGAAGCGTACGAGCAGATGCGGACCCGCGCCGCCGGACTGAGCGCGAACGACCCCAGTCTCGACGCGGCGCGGCTGCGCGGGCTGGTGTTCAGCCACCGCGACTGGATCGGGGCGAACGACCGTCGCGAGCTCCACCGTCACGGCTGGCGGCAGTTCTTCGCCGAGTTCGACGCCGTGGTGTGCCCGATCGCGCCGACTGCCGCGTTCCCGCACGACCACGACCCCGATCTGCTGGCGCGCCGGATCGACATCGATGGCGCTGAGCTCCCGTACCTCGACCAGCTCGTCTGGGCCGGTCTGGCCACCATGCCCGGACTGCCGGCCACCGCCGTACCGACGGGTCTGTCCCCCGACGGCCTGCCGGTGGGAGTGCAACTCATCGGCCCGATGTTCGAGGACCGCACCCCGCTGCGGCTGGCCGAACTGCTCGAGCAGCGGATCGGCGGCTTCCAGGTACCGAAGTAGGGCTTCCTGCCAGGTGCACGCTGTGACGAGGTGCGGATGACGAAAGAACGGGGGTTGGTCACGGCCGGACCGGTGTCGGCAGCCGGGCGTGATCAGCCCTCGGCCTCCCGCGCGGCGCGCTCCAGCCGCTCCCGGTGGGCCGCCCACCACGCCTGGTCCTCCGGGGGCATGTCGTCCTTGCCCGGCAGATATCCGGCGGAGCCGTCCATGAGCTCGCGCAGGATGTCGGCGTGGCCGGCGTGGCGGTGCGTGTCGGAGATCACGCGCACCAGGATGTGGTGCAGTGTCACCTCCCGCCGCTCCTCCGGCCACCACGGGACGTGACCCACCGCGTCGAGCGCCAGCGACGCGATCGTGCTGTCGGAGTGCTCCCACGCCTGTCGGTACAGGCCGACGATCTGTTCCCGTGACTCGTCCGCCGTGGCCCACATGTCCGCGTTGGATTCCGGCTCCTCGGTGTGCCACCAGACAGGCGGCTCCTTGCCGAAGAACGGCCGTCCGAACGTGTCGCCGAAGTACCCCAGCTCCACGCCGGCGACATGCTTGACCAGCCCCAACAGGTTCGTGCCCGTGGGGGTCAGAGGGCGGCGGACGTCGTACTCCGAGAGCCCGTCGAGCTTCCACACCAGGGCGTCCCGCGCCTCTTGCAGGTATCGCAGGAGGTCCGCTTTCGGATTCGGTTCGGTCATGTCGCCAGTCTTCCACCCGGCACTGACATGGGTGCCGGTCGTGGTGCGCACGGCGGCCGGGGGCCGCCACCACGACACGTCTGCCCGGCTGTTCGCCCCCTGTCGTGAACCGGACCGGGCCGGGCCGCCGCCCCTCCTGGACCCCGGAGTGGAGACGGGCGCGGTGGCGGAGCTGCCCGGGTGCCGGAGACGGTTGCGCCTCGGGAGGGCGTGGTCCTGCCGGGCCGATCGTCATGGCCGAACCATACAAATTCGTGATCATGAATCGATTGATCATCCTGCTCATGAGGCGGTCTGCGGCTTGGCACAGTGGTGACACGGGCAGTCCGATCGACTGTGAGATCACCACAAGGGGGAACCGTCATGGGTACGGGCATCACCGGAGTTGCCGTCACCGGCCTGGGGGCCACCACTCCGCTCGGCGGCGACGCGGAAGCCACCTGGCAGGCGATGCTGCGCGGCGAGAACGGCATCCGCGCCATCGAGGAGGAGTGGGCCGCGTCCCTCCCCGTACGCATCGCCGGGCGGGTGCGCCAGGATCCGGCCGAGGTACTGGACCGGGTGCAGGCGCGGCGCCTGGACCGCTGCGAGCAACTCGCGCTGGTGGCCGCCCGCGAGGCGTGGGCGGATGCGGGGCGGCCGCAGGTGGAGCCGGAGCGGCTCGCCGTGGTCGTCGGCACCGGGACCGGCGGGGCGCTGACCCTGCTCGGGCAGGACGACGTCCTGGAGGCCTCCGGGGTGCGCAAGGTCTCCCCGCACACCGTTCCGATGCTCATGGCCAACGGCCCGGCGGCCTGGGTGTCCATCGAGCTCGGCGCGCGCAGCGGCGCGCACACCCCGGTCAGCGCCTGCGCTTCCGGCGGGGAAGCCCTGTCGCTGGCCCTCGACCTGATCCGGCTCGGACGGGCCGACGTGGTGGTGGCCGGCGGTACGGAGGCCTGCGTGCACCCGCTGCCGCTGGCCGGGTTCGCGCAGGCCAAGGCCCACTCGACGCGCAACGACGAACCGGCGGCGGCGTCCCGCCCCTTCGACACCGGCCGCGACGGCTTCGTCATCGGCGAGGGCGCGGGCCTGGTGGTCCTGGAGCGGGCGGAGTTCGCGGCCGCGCGCGGGGCGCGGGTGTACGCGCGGCTGGCGGGGGCGGGGGTGACCTCGGACGCCCACCACATCACCGCCGCCCACGCGCCGGGGCAGGTACGCGCGATACGGACGGCGCTGGCCTCGGCCGGGCTCGCCCCCGCCGATGTCGCGCTCGTGCACGCGCATGCGACGTCGACGCAGGCGGGCGACCTGGTGGAGGCGCGGTCGATCGCCGAGGCGGTCGGCACGCACGCCGCGGTGACGGCCACCAAATCGATGACGGGGCACCTGTTCGGGGCGGCGGGCGCGGTGGGGGCCATCGCGGCGGTGCGCGCGGTGTACGAGGGGGTGGTCCCGGCGACCCGCAACCTGGAGTCCCCGGACCCGGAGGTCGGTCTGGACGTGGTCGCGGGCGGCCCCCGCCGGATGCCGGTGCCCGCCGCTCTGGCGAACGCCTTCGGCTTCGGCGGCCACAACTCCGCCCTGCTCTTCACGTCCGCCTGACGGTATCCCCGTCCGGGCCCGTCCGGGCCCGCCCGGGGGCCTGGCCCGGGAGCCGCCACACGGAGCTGACGGCCCGTGGGCCGGGGCCGTCGGCGTCATGACGCCTGTGCCGGGGCGGCTGCTGCCCCGGCACGGGCTCGGGAGGCGGGCTACTTCGAGTGGTCGATGACGTTGCCGTCGGAGCAGTTGTCGGCGTGGGCCGGAGCAGCGAGGGCAAGGCCGGCGAGGACCAGCGCGGCGGCAGTGGTGGTCTTCTTCATGCCCTGGAAACGACCCACTTGCACGGACGATACGGCCGGCTGACCGTCTCGTAGCGGAAGAAACAGGAACAAGGGCAGGCTTGCCCGCCCCTTTGAGTCATCCGGTGACCCTTTCGTTGATCTTCGTTGTCCGCCGCTCGACCGGCCGCTTGAATGGCGGCAGAAAAGAGAAACAGCTCCGACATGACACGAGGAATTAAATGAAGACGATCCAGGGCATTGCGAAGAAGTCGCTTTTCGGCCTGACGGCCGCAGTGGCTTTCAGCGCGCTCCCCGTATTCGTTTCGACGGCCTCCGCGGACCCCAGCTGCATAACCAGCGCGAACGCCACCGTTTCCGGTGGGGACACGGTGAACGTCAGGGTGAGCAGCAACCCCTGCGGCCGTCAGGTGCGCGCCTGGGCGGAGTGTGTGACCGAGAACGGCTGGACCTCGCAGAAGACCGGTTCGTCCATCAGCGGAACGGGGTCGGTCAGCGTCAGCTGCGGCACTGCCTACGTGAACCGCAAGGGCCACGAGGTGTACGTCCCGGGCCAGGGCTGGGCGCGGTACGTCTACTAGAGCGTCTCCTCCGGCCCCCTCGCCGCCGCCCTGCCCAAGGCGGCGGCGAGGGGGCCGAGTACTGCAAGAGCCGCCGCTTCGGCGCCGATGGGGGCAACACCGACGCCATCGGCGCCTGCGGCGTCACCCCTGCCTGCTCACCTCGCTATCGCGGGCCTCGCGCCCCGCGCAGGTCCGGGTGTCACCGCACTAGGCGCACGAACGGCCGGCGCCTCTCTGCAGCAGCCCGGCCGCGCGCTTCAACGCCCGCACCCCGGCAGGGACTCCGGATGATGGCATGGTGTCCGCCGGTGCCGTGAGGCTCACGGCGCCGACCGGAACCCCGAAGCGGAGGATGGGCACGGCGACCATCTGCGACCCGGACACCGGCCCGGACGAGGCGGCCCAGCCGCGGAGGCGGACCGCTGCGCGCTCACCCGGCCTCGGGTGCGGCAGGTCGAGATAGGCCAGAATGGCCTGCCCGGCGGCGTCTTCTCCAAGGCGCCGCGGTATCCCGAGGGAGGCCTCCTGCGGGATGCCGCCGGGGTTGTCCACGCAGCCCACGCAGACCTGGACCGGTACGTCGGTCAGCACGGCCGCGTGCAGGCCGGCGGTGTGCCCGGACTCCTCCGCCACGATGCCCATGGCGCGCAGCGCGGTCCCGGAGGCCGGAATCCACTGGCGGGGGGAGAACCCCGCCTCGTCCCGGTTCCCGGCCAGGGCGTAATAGCCGTGCCGGGGCTGCCGGATCACGCCGTTCCTCATTCCCGATTGAATGAGCCGCTGCACGGTGGAACGGCTCAGTCCGCTCCGGCTGACAATCGACCGCAGTGCATGCGGGCCGGCCCCCATGTCGCGCAGGACCCCGAGGACCTTGAAAGCGCGATCCGAAACGCGCTCGCGACTGCTTTCACCGTGGAGCAGGGCGCCCAAAAAGATGTCTCCTTCATCAGGCGGAGTTCACCGCATCAGCCACCTGAAAGCTAGGAGCGCCGTGATTCGAATGTCAAGGACACCGGGGAACATGCGGATGACAGGATTTCGGCAGAGCTTCGACATGTCCTCTTCCTAGGGTGAATGCAGCGAGCGGGGCCGTGGGGACCCGCTGCACTCACTAAGGAGCCTTGTGATGGAACTGGCGGCGTTGGAGCAGTCCGAGGTCCGGCTGTCGGAAGCGGACAGCCGGCGGATGTGGGAGCTTTCCGTGAGCGCAGCCGCTCTCCTGGGCGCTCCGGCCACCCGGCTCGCAGACCTGCTGCTCGACATACCCTCCGATGTGCGCGGCGCCCTGCTCGGCTTCGCCGAAGGGACCTCGCGCACCGGGTACCTGCTGCTGCGGGGGCTGCAGGTCGGGGAGCTGCCCCCGACGCCCACGACCCATGGCTCGCGCCTCCTGGACGAGCACGGCACGTCCGGGACGATGGCCCTCGTGGCCGACGTGGTCGGATCGCTCATCGGCTACCGGGACGAGAAGGACGGTGCGCTGGTCCACGACGTCCACCCCGTGCGCGGCGAGGAGACCCGCATCGAGAACAGCGGCTCGGTGGCGTTCGACTTCCACACCGAGAACGTCCACCACCCCCTGCGCCCCGACTTCCTCGGCCTGATCTGCCTGCGCCAGGACCACGACGCGATCGCGGCCACCCGCGTGGCCTCCATCCGTGAGGCGGAGGCCCTCCTCGACGAAGAGCAGCGCAGCATCCTGCGCTCCCCGCGCTTCCACAGCGCCTACCCGACCTCCTTCGCGCGCAACATCCCCGGCCCGCGACCCACGGCGGGCCCGCACCCCGTGCTGTTCGGACGTGAGGGGCAGTCGTTCATGCGGTTCAACTCGCACAACACCACTGCCGGGGACGCCAAGGGCAAGGCCGCACTCGAGGCGCTGTCCGCAGCCCTCGAAACCGTCTGCCGCGACATCGTCCTGGAGCCGGGGGACCTCGTCCTCGTCGACAACCACATCGCGGCCCACGGACGCTCCTCCTTCACTCCGCGCTACGACGGCGCCGACCGCTGGCTGCGCCGGTGCTATTCGCTGCGCGCGACCCCCCGCTGGGCCGAGCAGATGATGGACTCCCGGCGCGTGGTCCCCGACCTGGCCCAGATCTCCGGCGTCTTCTGAGCCGGCCTCCCTGACACCAGACGCAACCGAGGCCGAATCAGAAAGAAGTCGTGGACGTGGACGTTATAGATGTCGGCGGCCTCCTGGCCGTCGCCGCCGGAGCGGGGTGGGTCGACGCCGTCGTGGGAGGCGGTGGGCTGATCCTGATCCCCGCCCTGCTCCTGGCCTTCCCCCAGTTGCCGCCGGCCGTGGCCCTGGGCACGAACAAGGCGACGGCCATCGCGGGGACGACCGTCGCCGCCGTCACGTACGCCCGCCGTACGAAACTGCCTCGCTCGGTGGCGTTGCCCGCCGCACTGCTCGCCGTTCCCGCCGCCGGATTCGGCGCGCTGTCGGCGTCCATGGTCCCCAAGGACTGGTTCCGGCCCGTGGTCATGGCCCTGCTCGTCGGCGTCGCCGTCTTCGTGGCGATGCGCCCGCGGTTCGGCGCGGTCGAAGGCGAGGGGATGGTCGGCCGGCGCAGGCGCATCCTCGTGATCGCCTTCGCCGGATGCGGGATCGGCTTCTACGACGGGGTGTTCGGGCCCGGAACGGGAACCTTCCTGATCCTCACGTTCACCGGCCTCCTCTCCCTCGAATTCCTGCAGAGCTCGGCGCTGGCCAAGGTCGTGAACGTGGGGACCAACCTCGGGGCGCTGTGCGTCTTCGCGGCTCAGGGCCAGGTGCTGTGGACCCTCGCTGCGGGCATGGCCGTCTGCAACATCGCCGGTGCCGCCCTCGGCGCCAGGACCGCCCTGACCCGCGGGTCCGGGTTCGTACGGGCCGTCCTGCTCGTGGCGGTGGCCGGAATGGTCGTCAAGCTCGCCTTCGACCAGTTCGGCTGAGCCGGTGATGTCCGAGCGGTCCTTCGACCCCCAGGGCGCGCGGCTTCCCAATGCCGTGCAGCTGGAAGCCCGGTACGACGCCGCACGCATGCGCGCGGAGCTCGCCGCGTTCGCGGCCGGCTCCGGCGATGCGTTCGGTGCCGCCGGCGGCCGCCGGGTCCTGCCCCTGCGCAGCCCCGGCGGGGACCCGCGGCGGACGGACGCCGGCGGTCCGAACCTCTACGGCTTCCGCGCGACACCCTGGCTGCGCCGGCTGCCCTACTTCGGCGAGATCATCGACAGCCTGCCCGGGCCCGTGAGGGGGGCCCGGCTGTGGGCGGCGGCGCCCGGTGTGCGCGCCCCGGACATGCGGGCGCCGAAGGTCGGCCCGTCGTGGGGGCTGTGCCGGCTGCACCTCCCGGTCGCCGGCGGTCCGCAGGCCCGGTCCGTCTTCGTCGGGGAGCACCAGCACTGGGCGCCCGGGAGCCTCTGGTTCGCGGCGTCGTGGCGCAGCCACGTCATCGTGAACGCCGACACCACGGACCTCGTCCACCTCATCGTGGACCTCTTCCACACGCCGGAGGTGGAAGCGCTCTTCCCCGCCGCGCTGCGCCGGGCCCTGGCGGGCCCGGCCGCGCTGCGACGCCGCCCGGAAGTGCCGCTGTGCCCGCCGGACGCGGAGCGGCTGGGCTGCCGTTTCCAGCTGCCGGAGCTGTTCGCGAACTGGGAGTACCCGGGCCACCTCATGCACCGCGGGACGAGCCGGGCCGACATCGAGGCGTCGATCGGGCTCCGGGCAGGCGCTCCGGTCCTGTTCCTGGCGGGCCAACCGTTCTGCGGCCTGGAACACGTGGGCGACGGCGAGTTCCGCCTGCGCGGCTGGAGCGACGAGAGGACCGTCCAGATCGCGGCCGGACCCCGCCGCGAGGCCGTCCTGCGGATGAGGGAGGGCACGAACACGTACGTGGTCCGGCGGCCGCTCTCATGACGAGAGCGTGCCCGCCGGGCTACCCCGACGACCCGGCCGGCCCAGCTGGGCGAGCGCGGCCGTGAACAGGTCGAGACGGGCCGGTGCCTCCATCACCCGGCACAGCTCCGCCCCCTCCTCCAGGACGGCAACCGCTCGTTGGAGGTCGCCGCTGCGCCGCGCGACCTCGGCCAGCGCGAGCATGATGTGCGCCTCCATCAAAGGGTCGTGGATGTCGCCGGCGAGCGAGAGGGCCTCGCGGAGCCGCTCGTCGGCCTGCGTCACCCGCCCGCTCATCAGATCCGTCCAGCCCAGCCCCCACAGGGCGTAGCAGCGGCCGCTGAGGTCTCCGTTGTCCTGCGTCATCTCCAGCCCGCGGGCGAAATCCGCGGCCGCGCCCGGGAGATCGGCCCGCGCCAGACGGAGGTCGCCCAGACTGAGCCGTACCTGCGCCGCGCTGCGCCCGGTGAATCCGTCCACCACCTCCTCGGCCCGGAAGAGGAACGGAACGGCCTCATCCGGCCTGCCCCATTCGAGCAGGGTCTGCCCGGTCCACCGGAGCACCTGTGCCTGGGACTCCACGTCGCCCTGCGCCCGCAGGACCGTCAGCGCCGCCTCCCAGCCGGCCAGCGCCTCCTCGAACCGCCCCTGGACGCGGTCCGCGCAGGCGGTCTTGCGCAGGGCCAGGGCGAGGCCGTACTCGTCCCCCGCCTTCTCGAACAGCTGCTGCGATCTGGTCAGGAGGGGGATGGCCTGGTCGTAACGCCGCTTGGTGAGGTGGAGATCCCCGAGCCCCAGCAGCATCGCTGCCGTGCCCCTGCCATTCCCATTGCGCTCTGCGGCCGCGAGGGCGGCCTCGTGCGTGGCCTTCCAGTCGTCGAAGTGGAACCGGAGGCTGAACAGGCACCGGCTCGTCGCCGCGAGATCCCAGGCGAGCTCGTCGTGGCCCTCGTCCGCGAGCTTCTGGCACAGCGCCGTGAGCAGGGACCGGTCCGCCTCGTACCAGCCGAGCCAGTCGCGCCCGACCGTCTCCAGTACGTCGGACGGGGCGCACCCCCTGTCGGCGAGGCCGTGGACGGTGGCGAAGTCCCCGCCGCACACGCGCTGGTGCGCCTGGTCCGCCAGGGCCAGCGTGGCCGTCCCCAGCCGGAGCAGGGCAGCGGTCCGCTCCTCGCCCGGCTCCATCTCCTCGACCAGGGTGACCGCGAACAGGCGGACCAGATCGTGCATCCGGTACCGCGGCCGTGCCGAGCCGGCCGGAGTGGTCACATCCAGCAGGCGGGCGTCCAGCAGCTCCTCCAGCAGGTCCTCCGCGTCGGCGAGAGGCGCCGCGACGAGAGGGGCGCAGATCCACTCGGAGAAGTCCGACGCACCGGCCAGCGAGAGCCTGCGGAAGAGGACCCGCGCCCGCGGGCTGATGCCCTGGTAGGACAGCTCCAGGCAGGCCCTCACCTCGAGGTTCTCGTGCGCCAGCTCGTCCAGCCGTCGCCGCTCGTCGGCCAGCCGCGAGGCCGCCTTGCCCAGCGGCCAGTGCGGCCGGGCGGCCAGTTTGGCCCCCACGATGCGCAGCGCCAGCGGCAGCGTCCCGCAGTACTCCACGATCTGCAGCGCCACTTCCGGCTCGGCCGCGACCCTCGCCGCCCCCACGAGACCGGACAGCAGCTCCAGCGCCTGGGCCCGGTCCAGCACCTTCAGCTCGACCGTGCACGTCACGGGAACCGTCGCCAGCCGCATCCGGCTGGTCACCACGACCGCGCAACTCTCCGTACCGGGGAGCAGCGGCAGCACCTGCCGCGCGTCTCCCGCGTCGTCGAGGACGATGAGCATCCGCTTGTCGGCGACCAGGCTTCGGAACATCGCGGCCCGCTCGTCCAGCGACTCCGGGATGGTCCCCTGCAGCCCGAGCTCGCGCAGGAACCGGGCCAGCGCCTCCTCCGGAGCCAGCGGGGCGTCGCTCATGCCGTGCAGGTTCACGTACAGCTGTCCCGCGTCGAAGACGGACCGCAGCTTGTGGGCGGTGTGCACGGCCAGCGCCGTCTTCCCCGTCCCTCCCGCTCCGACCAGCGAGACGACGGGCACCGATGCCGAGCCCCTGGTCAGGGCCGCCTCGACGGTGAGCTGCTCCCCGGTGCGGCCGGTGAACTCGGCCAGGTCCCCGGGCAACTGGCACGGTCCCGTCGGCGCGCTCTGCGGGGCTGCGTGCGGGGCAGGCTGTGGGGCCGGGGACCGCGCCGGGGCCGGTGCCGGGGGCGGCGTCGGCACCGCAGGCGAAGCGACCGCAGGCGGTGACGCCGTCTGCCCGAGGAGCACCTGCTGGTGGATCGCCTGCAACTCGGGGCCTGGTACGACCCCCAGCTCCTCCCTCAGCAGATCGGCGGTACTGCGGAACAACCGCAGGGCGTCGGCCTGCCGGCCCGACCGCGCCAGGGCCTGCATGAGCACGCCGCGCGGCTTCTCCAGCAGAGGATGCTGCCTGATGAAGGCGGACAGCTCCGAGACCAGTTCCTCGTGGTGGCCGAGGTCGAGCTGCAGTTCGGAGCAGGCCAGGCGGATCGCGGCGTACTCCTCCTCCCAGCGGTGCACGTCCGGCTGCCAGACGCGTCGGCTCACCCCGGACAGGACCGGCCCCCGCCACAGGGAGAGCGCTTCCTTCAGGCAGGAGAGCGCCGTCTCCGTGTCCCCGTCGGCCAGGCGCTGCTGCGCATCGGCTCGCAGCTCGCGCACGACATGGGTGTCCAGCCGAACGCCGGCCAGTGGAAAGCGGTAGCCGGGGGGCTGAGTGACGACCACCTCGCCTCGTGCCCCGGCACGTCTGAAGTGCCGCCGCAGCATGGACATGCACGCTGCGACCTGATTGGCCGGATCGGTCGGCGGTTCCCCCTCCCAGATGGCCTCGGCCAGTTGCTGGGTGGGAACGACGTTGTCGGCGCTAAGGAGCAAAGATCCGAGAGCGGCTTGCAGTCGGGGCGCGGTAATGGGTACCGACGCCCCCTTGACTCTGACGTCCAGTGGCCCCAGCAGGCGCACTTCCACGATTTCTTCTGTGATTCCCCGTAACACCAAAACCCCCCGATCCATTCTTATCAGACGGTACATCAGTGCAGGTCACAGCTTTACGATCGAGTGATCACGCTCACAGCCCGGGCCCCGCCGACACGTCGACAACCAGCCATGCGCCCCCCGCCCGACATGATCGATTCTCGGCCGCTCCACGTAGGCCGAATCCGGATGCTTCGCCACGGCAGGGCGCCCGCAGGGGCTTTGATACGGCAATGCAAACAGGGAAACCGCGATTCGCGGCCTTGCGGTGGGTTCTTCTCGCCTACCCGGCCAGTCGTCCGGGGGAACCGGCGATGGCGCGGAATCGCCTGGGGCGTGACCCTGTTCCGCAGAGGCCGGGGACCACGCTCGCGGCCGGCGCAGCCACAGCCGCTGCGCCGGCCAGGTCCAGTCCGGTTCCCACTGCTCTCACGGCAGTTCGCCCGGCCGGTCCCGGCCCTTGATCACGCACTGGTCGGTCGACAGCATGCGGTCCGGATCGGCCTCGAAGCCGGGATCCCAGTCGTCCGGGGCAATGGCCGGGTCGTTCAAGGCCAGCTCTGGGCGGTGCTCGCCGCAGCACGTACGAGTGAAGCCGAGATCGTCGGACATGGCGCGAGCCTGGTGACCGCCCCGCCGGGGACCTGGCCACCCCTGCCGACGCCGGTACGACCCACGCTCCCTCACTCGGCTGCTCCCGCGGTGCCGAGCAGCCCCGCCAGCGTCGCGTAGGAGCGGTCCCAGGTCCATTCGGTCTCGACCCAGTGGCGGCCCTCCTCGCCCATCCGGCGGGCGAGGCCGGGGTTGCGGAGGAGTCTGGTCAGGCGGTCCGCCGTTGCCGCCACCGAGCGGCCGTCGACGACGTAGCCGGTCTCGCCCTCGCGCACCGCGTCCGGGGCGCCCCCCGAGTCGCCGGCCAGGACGGGGAGTCCGGATGCCGCAGCCTCCAGGTAGACGATGCCCAGCCCTTCCAACTCCAGGCCGCGCCTTCGGGTGCGGCAGGGCATCGCGAAGGCGTCGGCGGCGGCGTAGAAGGAGGGCAGGGTGTGGTGGGGGTGGCCGCCTGCGAAGACGACCGAGTCCACGACGCCTTCGGCCAGGGCGAGTCGGTGTAGTTCGGAGGCGTACGGGCCCTCACCGACCAGCAGGAGCATCGCGTCCGGGAGCGCCCTGCGGATCCAGGGCAGTGCCCTGATCAGGGTGTCCTGGCCCTTGCGCGGGACCAGTCGTGCCGCACACAGGATCACCGGGCGGCGGCCCAGACCGTAGCGGGCGCGCACCGGGCCGCCGTCCAGGAAGGGGTGGAAGGCCGCGGTGTCGACCCCGGGGACGAGGCGTGCGGTGCGGGTTCCGGGGGCGAGGGCAGACTCGATCGGCCGGCGGGTGCTCGTGCCCAGCCAGGTGAGGGCGTCGACCTCGGTCCCGATGCGGCGCAGCAGAGCCCTGGCGCCGGGGGTGCGGGCCCACCACACCTCGTGGCCGTGCGTGGTGGCGACGGCGGTGCGGATGTCCGTGGTCCGCCGCAGCCGGTCCGCCATCAGGCCGAGCGGTGCCGCGGCGCCGAACCACACCCGGTCGCAGCCGTACCGGCGGGCCACGGAGGCGGCGTGCGCGGTGGCCCGGGGGGTGGGCAGGAGGGTGCGTGCCCGGTGACGGATCACCGGGTACGGAAGGGACTCGTCGGGTGCCGGCCCGGCTGTGGTCGGATTCGGCGCCGAGGTGAAGACGACCACCTCGTCGGGCGGGAAGCGGTCGGCCAGTTCACGGACGAACGTCTCGATGCCGCCCTGCCTGGGCGGGAAGTCATTGGTGACGATCAGGGTACGAGGGCGAGGGCTGGAGTTGTGCGTCATGCGGCGGCCTCCGCCTTCGAAGGGGAGACCGGGGCGACGGCAGGGGCAGAGGCGCTGCCGCGCTGCCGCATCCGGTACGCCAGCGCCCCGAGCACCAGCGGGTAGACCAGGTAGCCGAATCGGGTCGAGGGCATCAGGGCCATCGCCAGGCCCAGACCGAGCGCGAGCCGGATGGCCGCCGCCCGCGCCGTCCCCGGCGGGCGCACCACCAGCGACACCGCGATCAGCAGCGCGCTCACCGCGAGGAGCGCGAGCGCGACCACCCTGCCGCCGGGGGCGTACGTCGCGAGCAGATGGCCCGGCAGCGGACTCGCGGCCGGCGAGGTGGTGCCGCTGAGGCCCAGGGGGAAGGCGACGACGCTGAGGTAGAAGCCGGAAGGGTTGGCGAGCGCGAAGGGCAGCACCGCCGCCGTCGCCGTGGTCAGGGACACCGCGGCGAACCGCACTGCGGGACGGCCGCCCCTGCCTGCCGCGATCAGCGCCAGCGCCACGGGCAGCGCGGGCCACGCCGTCCACTTGAGCGCGGCGGCGGCGCCGAGGGCCAGCCCCGCGCGGCCCGCCCGCCCCCGCCCGGCGAGGGCGATGCCGAGGCACATCAGGCCGGCGATCGGGAGGTCGGTCCCGCTCACCGCGAAGGGCAGTGCGACCAGAGGGCAGGCGAGCAGCCGGGCCCGGCACAGGCCGGCCGCAGTGAGGGCCGCCACGAAGGCGCCGTCCAGCCACCAGCGGGGATCCCCGGGCAGCACGCCGAAGAGCGCCGTCCCGGGCAGGTACGGGTTGAAGTCGGCGACGGCCGTGGGGTCGGCGACGTACGGGCTGCCCGTCGTGAGCAGCAGCCGCCCCGACCGCTCGATGACGGCGACCTCCGACTGCCCGAGTCCGGCCGCCACCGACCAGAGGAGCGGCATCACGGCGGCCCCCGCCACCGCGATCACCCTGGCGGCGGGCCGGCTGCGCTCGCCGCAGGCCAGGAGCGCCGCGACGGCGTAACCCGCTCCCGCCACCACCCCCCACAGCCGGTGCGGCCCGAGCCCCGAGGCCGACGCGAACCCCAGCGCGACCAGCGCGCAGCCCGCCCATGCATGCCGCTCGTACCGTATGCACCGCAAATGCCGCAGGTGCGGCACGCGCCGCACGTGCCGTTCAACGTTCTTCGTCATGCCCACCGACGGTAGGAATCCACGGGCCGGAGGGCGTCAACCGAGGCTCCGGACCCGGGACTCAACCCGTGGCATGACGTCCGGCAGCAGACTCAACCCGTACGGCGACGCGCGCACCCGCTCCGGCACGGACCATGGATGCATGAGTACGTCCCTCCAACAGCGGTTCCACGCCTGGATCGCCGCACCCGCCTACCCCTGGCTCACCGGCGGGGCCCTGACCGCCGGTGCCGTGGCGGAGCTGATCGCCTTCCCCGGATCCACGACCACCACGATCGGGGTCCTGGTCTCCTCCGCCTCGCTGATGTGGCGGCGGTCGTTCCCGCCCGTCGCCGTCCTCACGGTCGCCGCCGGGCTGATCGGTTTCGCCGGTGACGTCAGCCTGTACGTCTCGATCATGGTGAGCGGGCTGATCGGCTGCTACGCCCTGGGCCGCAGCCGGGTGCTGCACCCCGCGCTGACCGTGGCGGGCGCCGCGCTCGGGGCCCTGTGCGTGAACCTGGTGCACATCAACACGTGGTCGCGGATGGACCTGCCGGTGCCGGCCCTCTGGGAGAAGGGCTCGCTCAGCCTGTTCGCCGAGGCGTTCCTGCTGACCGTGGTCATCTTCGCGGCGGTCATGATGGGCGACGCGGTACGTTCCCGGGAGGAGACCCGCACCGAACGGAACGAGGCCCAGGCCCGGTTGATCGCCATGGAGCGGCAGCAGGCCGCCGAGGCCGAACGGGCGGCCATCGCCCGTGAGCTGCACGACATCGTCTCGCATTCGGTGTCGATGATCGCCGTGCAGGCCGAGAGCGCCACGTACACCACCTCCGGACTGACCCCCCAGGCCCGGGACGCCTTCCAGCAGATCGCCGGCACCGCCCGCTCGTCGATGGCCGAACTGCGCCGCCTCCTCGGTGTCCTGCGCACGCCCCAAAGCCAGGGGGAGGCGGCCCTCACCGCCCCGCAGCCGACCCTCGACCACCTCGCCGAACTGGTCGAGCAGCACCGGACGGTGGGCGGCGAGGCCGAGTTGAGGGTGACGGGGGAGCGGGTTCCACTGCCCGCCGCGTGGGAGCTGTCCGCGTACCGCATCACGCAGGAGGCGCTGACCAACGCACGCAAGCACGCTCCCGGGGCCCGTACCGTTGTGGAGATCGACTACGGCACCGACCTGCTGCTCACGCTGCGCATCCGCGACGACGGCCCGGGCCCAAGCCCCGGCCCCGGCCCTGGCCCCGGCTCTGGCCCCGGCTCCGGCTCCGGACCAGGCTCCGGCGCGGGCCACGGCCTGACCGGGATGCGGGAACGGGCGGCCCTGGTCGGCGGCCGGCTCAGCGCGGGCGCGGGCCCGGACGGAGGATTCCTGGTGGAGGCGGAGCTCCCCTGGGGGACCAGGTGATCGGCAGGGGGAAGGAATTGAGTGTGATCAGGGCAGTGGTCGCCGACGACCAGGCGGTCGTCCGCACCGGCTTCGCCAATCTCCTCGCCACCCAGGAGGACATCGAGATCGTGGGCGAGGCCGAGGACGGCGTGCAGGCGGTGCGCATCGTCACCGCGACGCGGCCCGACATCGTGCTCCTCGACATCCGCATGCCGCACAAGAACGGCATCGAGGCGGCCCGCGAGATCCTGGCCCGGCCCGAGAACACGACCAGGGTCCTGATCCTGACGACCTTCGGCCTCGACGAGTACGTGTACGACGCGCTCGCGGCCGGCGCGAGCGGCTTCCTCCTCAAGGACGCCACCTTTCCCGAACTGCTCCACGCAGTACGGGTGGTGGCGGCCGGGAACGCGCTGCTCTCACCCGAGATCACCAAGCGGGTGATCGGTGAGTTCGTCCGTGCACGGGCACCTCGGCTACCGGTGCACGCCGTGGGGGAGCTCACCGCACGTGAGGCGGAGGTGCTCGCCTTGATCGCGCGGGGGCTGTCCAATGCGGAGATCGCGCACCGGCTCACGATCACGGATCACACCGTGAAGACCCACATCAACCGGCTGTTCACCAAGCTGGAGCTGAGGGACCGGGCGCAGGCCGTGATCGCGGCCTACGAGCTGGGGCTGGCGCGGGTGGGCGGCAGGGAAGGCAGAACCGGCTGAGCGATCCTTCCCCCGCCTGCGTCGCCGGGGCGCCGCAGGGTCGGGGCCGGCCGCGCGACCCCGTAAATGCGTCGGAAATAATTGACGCGTCGGAGATTCCCGACGCATACTGTCGTCATGCCTACGGATGTGTTCGGCGTGCTGGCCAATCCGGTGCGCCGCAGACTGCTCGAAAGCCTGCGTGAGGGGCCTCGCTCCACCGGGGAGCTCGCCGGGATGTTCGAGCTCGGACGGCCCGCCGTATCCGAGCACCTGGCGGTGCTCCGCGCCGCGGGACTGGTACGGGAGGAACCCCGCGGCCGACACCGCTTCTACCACCTCGAGCCCGCCAGGCTGGCCGAGGTGAGCGAGTGGCTGCATCCGTTCGAGCACTACTGGAAGCAGCGCCTGGATGCGCTGTCCGATCTCCTGGACGAGGAAAACGGATCATGACGACCGAGAACGACACGATCACCTGCGAGAAGTTCCTGACCCACCCCCCGGCCACGGTGTGGAGGGCCCTGACCGACCCCGAGCTGCACGCCCGCTGGTGGGCCGCCGGCGACGTCAAGCCCGTCGTCGGGCACCGGTTCACCCTCGACATGGGCAACAACTTCGGCCTTCAGCCCTGCGAGGTGACCGAGGTGGACGAGGAGCGCCTCCTGGCCTACCGGTTCGCCGAGGGCACCCTCGACACCACCATCACCTGGACCCTCCACCCGGAAGGCGACGGCACCCGCCTCGTCCTCAGCCACGCAGGCTTCGACCTCGACTCCCCGATGGGGCGACAGGCCTTCGCGGGCATGGGCAAGGGCTGGCCCCACGTCCTGGACAACCTCGACACGGCCCTGGCCGGGACCGCCTGACGAGCGCCACCCAGAACAGCACCTGCGGGACGAGCCGATCGGACCACGGCACGGCCACGATGACCACGGCGGTGAGCGTGCCCCACGCCGACTGCCCGACGATGAGCCGTGCCCAGCCGACCTGCCGGACCAGGGGGGTGCCGCGCAGCATCCGGAACACCGTACGGCGCCGAGTCTCAGTCCTCGTCCGCCCAGTCGAGGCCGAGTGTTGCGGCGAGCCGGTCCAGCGCCTCCTCGGTACGTCCGTAGGCGACGATCGGGAAGTCGCCCTGTCCGGTGTTGTACGCGACGATGACATCGAGCCCGCCGAAGTACTCGGTGTGGGCGCCGAGTTCGCGCCACGGGAGGAAGCCCATCGGTCGCAGGTGGGTCCGGAGCCGGGTCACCACCCCGGGGTCGGCCTCGTCCTCCTCGACGACGTACCCGTAGTCGGCGGGCAGCCGGGTGACGGCCAGTTGGAGGAGGAACTCGGAGACCGAGTGGCTCTGGAGCACCCAGACCGGTTCGTACTCCTCGTCGACTCCGCTGACGAGCACCTGGGGGTCGGCGAGATGGGCGTGGGCCGCGGGGTAGCCCCACTCGTTGCAGTACTGGTTCTCGGCCATGAACACGCAGACGCGCCGGTCGTCCCCCGGTCCGACGAACGGGTTGCCGCCGGGCAGCCCGTCGGAGCTGCCGTAGCCGCTGGGGTCAGGGCGGATGGTGGGCGGCCAGACCGGGTTGGTCTCGTAGGCCTCCCAGCGGTCCGCAAGGGAGTTGAACGGCAGGTCCCACCACTCGGCCAGTGCGGCGGGCACGGCGAGCGAGCGGTCGACGTCATCCGGCTCGTCATCCGGCTCGTCATCCGCCGGCCCGGCCGAGGCCGCGGCCTTCAGGTTGGCGACGTACTGCTTGTGCTCGTCCGGCGCGTCCGGCTGCCGGCGCCCACCGGGGGCGGGCCGGTAGCCCCACTCCTCCTGGAACCGGCGCAGCAGCTCCCACCTCGCGTCGGAACCCGCAGGATCCGTCGCCGCGGCGCTGCGCGCCTGCTCCAGCAGTTCGTGGAAGCGTCCGTAATCGATCCCTGTCACGGACGAAGATCCTACAATCGGGCACGCCCTGCTCTCCGTCGCCGTGGCACCACCCCTCTGCCGGTCGCCGGAGGCCCGTCCGGGTGGTCACCGAGCAGCCGGTCCGTGGGCCGGCGTCTCTCCCGGCGGAGCCGTCCGCAGGTCCCGCGCCCGGTTCAGGACCAGGCCGACCGTGGAAGTGACCAGGTCGGGGTCGCGGAGCTGTACGTAGTGGTCGCTCCCCGTGGCCAGAACGTGCGGGGTATGCGGTCCGAGCGCCACCAGGCTGTCCTGCAGGCGCGGCCAGGCCGCCTCGACCGCCTTCATGAGCGCGGTCGGCGTGCCCGGGGCCACCTCGAAGGGCGCGGTCTTGCTGATGACCGCCATGGGAACGGAGGGCAGGCGCGGCCCCTTCTCCACCGCCGCCATCGCGCCGTCGAGGTCGATCGTCTCGAAGCCCGGATCCCTTTCCAGGGGCACCCCAGGCCGGTTGACCAGGCGGGCGTAGGCCGGCCAGTCGGCTCCCAGCCCGTCCCGGATCTCGGGCCCGAAGGCGTCGACGAACACCAGGCCGGCCGTCCGTTCGGGGTGGGTCTGCGCGTACAGCCGGGTGATCATCCCGCCGAAGGAATGACCGACGAGAAGGTAGGGGCCCTTCTCCCCGGCGGCCGTCAGCGTCTGGTCCAACTCGCTCACCAGGGCCGGCAGGCTGCGCGGCATGGCCACGGGGCTGCTCCGGCCGGTCAGGGTGGGCGGTGTCGTGTAGCGGATCGTGCCGGGCCGGTCGTACGTGCACACGCGCGCGCCGCGCGCGATGCCCGGCAGCGTGGCCGGCGAAGCGGGCACGGGCGGCTCGGTCCGGGTCAGGCTCCAGACGTCGGAGGAGTCGTGGATGCCGGACTCCAGGACCACGGTGGGGGAGCCGCGCCCCCGGCAGTCCACGTAGATCAGCCGCCCATCGGGCAGGGTCACCTGCCGGCCGCCGTCCACGGGACCGGAGGCCGGCGGAGGGGTCGGGGGAGGAGTCGGCGGAGGGGGACCAGCCGGGGCACCGACACCCGAGGGACCGAGCAGCAGTACGCCGAGTGCCACGGCCGCCGGTCCGCGCGGCCCTCGCACCAGGTGCCCGCATCCCATGCGTCCAGTATTGCCCCGCGCCGCAGGCCCCTCCACCTGACGGGCCCCGACCGGCGGCCCGTCACGGGCAGGTCGGACCGACCCGTACGGCGGAGCCCGGTCTCGGCACCCCCCACCCGGCGGGCTCAGTAGCGCAGGGCCGTTCCGACGTTCGCCTGCACGTCACCGGAGAGGCTGCGCGTGCTGCGGGCGGTGCCCTGCCCCGTGGCTCCGGGGGCGACGTCGGAGATGGTCACGACGACCGTGTCGAGAAGGTTGCCTCCGGTGTCGCGGAAGTTGACCTGGACTGCGAACGACTTCGCGTTCGTGGCGGTGTTGGACACCGTGACCGGCACGGTGCTGTGCCCGTCGGAGTCCTTGGACGGTGTTCCGAGGCGGACCTCGGACTTCGCGTCCGCTCCGCCCTTCACACCGTCGAGCTTCTTCTTGGCCTCGGCCGCCGCAGCCTCGAGCTGCGCACCGGCCGACTGCACGGCGGAGGCCGCCTTCGATGCGACGTCGGACGGTGTGCTGTCGCCCGAGCATCCCGTGGTGCCCACGGCGACGGCTGCCAGAACAGCGACCACAAACAAGGTGCGTGTCCACGCGGAGTGCATGCGGGCCTCCTCGGGGCTCCCCGCGCCGACCCGCACGTATGCCTCGTACGTCGACACGCCGGAGCCCAGCCGTCTACGGATGCCGACGGTCCGTCAGCAGCCCGATCATGCCGCCTGTACTTCTCAGGCGGCCGGTTGCCGCCCCCGATCGCGCCGAGCGTCCAGTCGATTGCAGCAGTGCGGGAGCGTGGAGGGGTTGTGGTCGTGGTGGGTCAGGACGACATGATGAAGCGCAGGGCGAGGCCGGAGGCCGTTGTCCAGTAGGTGACACGGGCACCGTCGTCGAACGCGACCTGGCCGGGCAGGCTGATGTCGACCGGTCCGCTCATCTTGCCGTCGGGGTCGGGGCCCTGGAGGCTGAGGGGAATGGTGTTCGTGTCGTAGGTGTCCATGCGGCCGCCGGTGCCGAGCAGAGCCGCGTGGGCCTTCTCGCCCGGTGCGAGGGTGGGGGGCGCGTCCTTGCTGTCCTTGATCACCGTGATCGCTTCCCTGGCATTCGGGAACTTCAGGTACGGGTACTCGTAGAGCCTGCACTTCTTCTTGCCGGTGTTGGTGACGGTGAGGAGGAGGTGCCGGACGGGCTTGCCCTTCTCGTCCTCACTCGTGGCAGAGAACGCGAGATCACCCACGACACACGCACCAACGGCGGCGGGCGCAGTGGAGGACGGCGCACCGGCGTTGGGTGCAGTGGGGGTGGGCGTAGGAGGAGAGGGCTCAGTGGACGACGGCGCACTGGCGCTGGGCGCACCGGCAGTGGGCGTGGTGGGGGACGGCGCATCGGCGGTGGGCGCGGTGAGGGAGGCGGCGGGTGGTGGTGCGGGGTGCCGGTGGGACTCCGGGCCGCCGAGGGCCGTGGTCAGGCCGAACGCGAGGGCTGCGACCAGCACGGCGGTGCCGCCGGCGAGGGCGGAGTGCCGGCGGCGCCGACGGACGGCGGCCCGGCGCCGGACCTCCGCGCCCGTCGTCGGGGCGGGGCCGGCGGCGCTGTGGGCCAGCTCGCGCAGGGCGGAGGACAGGTCATCGGCCACGGTCTTCCTCCTTCTCCTCGCCACTCCCGCCCACTGCACCGACCTCGCTCGCCGGCAGCAGCTTGGCGAGAGTTGCCCGGCCGCGTGACAGGCGGGCCTTGACCGTACCGGTCGGGGCGCCGGTCTCGGAGGCTACCTGCTCCACACTGAGGTCACACAGGTGGTGCAGAACGATCGCCAGGCGCTGAGCCTCCGGGAGCTGTCGCAGCGCCGCGACAAGGGCGACGTGCTCGGGGCCGGGTCCAGGGGCGTGATCGGGCAGCGGGGTGCGGCGTACCAGCTCCAGCCACCGCCGGGCCCGCCGCCAGTGGCTGACCGCGAGGCGCATCGCGACGGTGCGGATCCAGGCTTCGGGGGCCTCGGTGGCGAGGAAGTCACTGCGCCGGTCCCAGGCACGTACGAAGGCCTCCTGGACAACGTCCTGGGCCTGGCCGTGATCACCGGTGAAGGAGTACACCTGGCCGACGACCCGTGGGAACGCCGAGGCGTAGAACGCGTCGAACTCGTCCTCCGTCATACCGCCCCCGTCGGCCCGAAACTTTTCCGATCCGCATGCAACCCGCCTACTCCCGGCGTGCGTACAGGTCGTGCAAAGCGAAGAACACCACACAGGGGGCTCTGTTGACCAGGGGAAACAAGGCAATCAGGAAGACGGCGGCCGCGGCCGTCCTCGGCGCGCTGCTGCTCGCGTCCACGGCATGCGGGCCGAGCGGGGCCGATGGCCCGGGTGACTCCAAGCCCTCGGACGCGCCGAGCGCGACGAGCTTGCCGACGGCCGGCGGGACGGCTGCGCCGAAGGCGAGCGGGACGGCTTCGGCGAAGCCCGGCGGCAGTTCGGCGACGCCCGGCGGCGAGACGGCAAATGGAGGAGGCGGCGCCGCCGTTGGTGCGTGTGCCGTGGGTGACCTCGCGTTCTCTGCCACGAGTGAGGACGAGAAGGGCAAGCCCGTCCGGCACCTCCTCCTCACCGTCACCAACACCGGCAAGAAGAAGTGCAGGCTCTACGAGTACCCGTACCTGAAGTTCCCGAATGCCAGGGAAGCGATCACGGTGATCAAGGACAGCAAGGACGCGCCCCCCACCCTCGCACCGGGTGAGAAGGCCCACGCGGCTCTGCTCGGCACCGGCGGCCGCATGGACACCTACGACACGAACACCATTCCCCTCAGCCTCCAGGGCCCCGACCCCGACGGCAAGATGAGCGGACCGGTCGACATCAGCCTGCCCGGCCAGGTCGCGTTCGACGACGGTGCCCGTGTCACCTACTGGACAACGGCCTCCGGCCTCGCCCTGCGCTTCATCATGTCGTCCTGACCCACCACCACGTTCGGGGCGTTGCGGCCCGGGTTGTCCGCCCGAGGCCGCAGCGCCCCGTCTTGCTTCGAGTACGCCGCACCGTTCGAGGAGCGGATTCACCGTCGCCGCAGAGATCCGGGCCCCCGGAAGCCCCACCGCGGCGCAGTGGGCGCCCGGACGGGGCGCTCACGTCAGCAGGCGCAGCGAGGTGTCGGCGATGCCCAGGCGTACGCTCTGGCCCCAGGTCAGCTGCAGGGCATCGGCCTCCATGCCGTCGCCGAAGACCACGATCCGGTCCGACTCCACGGTCAGTCGCAGCCCCTCCTGCTGTTCCAGTTGGCCGGAGACCCTCGACGTTCCGGTCGCGGGCGACGGCCAGGCCTCGCGGACGAACCACAGGAGCCGGCGGTCGCACGGTGCGGGCAGCGGTGCGGTGCTGCCGCGTTCCAGCCACAAGGAGCGCAGCCAGCCGGTGGCGCCGGTGCCGGTGCCGACGAGTACGCCGGAGGACGCCTGGGCCTCGCCCGGGCCCTTCTCGCCGTCGGGGCCCAGACGGTAACGGGCCGTCTGGTGGCTGGGCGGGCCCAGGTAGATCTCGTTCAGTGCGAGAAGGCGCTGGGTGTCGTCGGCGACGGCCTCGACCATGGTCAGGTCCTCCGTCCGCCCCCCGGCGCTCGCGGCACGCAGGAGGGCGGCCGTGTCGGTGCAGCGGTGACGGACCAGAACGCCGGGGTTGCGTCCCGGGTCGGTGTCGATGCCGACCACCGGTTGCCCGGAGAGGTACTTCGCGGTGTTGGCGACCAGGCCGTCCTGCCCGACCACGACCACCACGTCCTCCGGCGCGAACAGGAAGCGGTCCAGGTCCGCCCGTTCGACCTGGGAACTGCGCCAGGTGAGCGGCACGGCCGCCGCCACCTCCCGCAGCGCCTGCCGGGTCCGTTGGTGGCGCTCCACCACCTCGTCGATCGACCGGCCCCGGCTGGAGAGGAAGAACGCGGCCTGCCCGTGCGTCCCGTGCCGGTCGATCAGTTCCTCGTACTCGGTCCTGCGGTGGACGAGCACCGCCCGAGGGGCCAGGGTCACGCGTCCGCCCCGGGGTCCGGACGCCCGAGCTTGCTGAGGAGGCCGGTGAGGACGTCCGGGGTGAGCGTGATGCTCTCGACCCGCGGCAGGTTCTCCGCCAGCCGGGTCGCCGCCAGGGCGTACAGCGTGCCCGGGCCGGCCTCGCCGTGCACCTGCAACCAGGCAGCCTGGGCCTCGGCTTGCGCCGACCCCGTCTCGCGCGCCGCCGCGGCATCCGCACGGGCCAGGCGGACCTTGCGGGCCGCCTCGGCCTCGGTCCGTACGCTGTCGGCCGCCGCCTTCTCCTCGGCCTCGCGACGCGAGTTGATACCCCGCTGCTCGACCAACTGCTCCTCGCGCCGGGCCAGTTCGATCTGACTGGCCAGTTCGTTCTCGGCGATCGCGCGCTCGCGCTCGACGGCGACGGCCCGCCGTTCGTAGGTGGCCCGGTCCGCCTCCTGCTGGATCTGCTCGCGGGCCGGTGTGCGCAGGGCGCGCTCCACCTCGGCCTCGGGCCGGATCGCGACGACGCGCACGGCCACCACCTCGATGCCGGTGGCCGGGAGCCGGGGCTCGGCGGCGAGCCCGGCGCCGACGCTCTGTCGTACGGAGGCGACGCCGTCCACCAGGGCGACGGCCAGCGGGGTCCGGGCCAGCACGTCCAGCGTGTGCTGCTGCGCGGTCTCGGTGAGGAGGGTGGCGATCTGCTCCAGGGGCGCGCCGCGCCAGCTGCCGGTGTCCGGGTCCACGGAGAAGTCGAGCCGGTCCGCCGCCTCGGCCGGGTCGCTGATCCGGTAGGTGACGGTGGCCTGCACGGTGACGTCCTGGAAGTCGGCCGTACGGGCGTGGAACGCCATGGCCAACTCCCGGTCGTCGACGGGTACTTCGGACAGCGCCGCCGACAGCGACCGGTACCAGAAACTCAGCCCCCGGCCGTCGTGGACGAGCCGGCCGCGCTTGTGGTGGCGGATGTGGGTGGTGGGCGCGGAACGCAGATGGCGCCAGCCGAAGCGCCGGGTGATGTCGGCCATGATGGACCCCCTCGATTTCGTCACCCTGACGATAACCGTCAGGCTTCATATCGTCAAGGGGACGAAAAGGAGGGTGTGCGAACGCCACGCCCGTTGAGGTCGATTCGCAGATCAGACCCGTGTCACGGACAGCAGGAGTGGTGAGTGGACCCCCAGGCGGCCCGCGCAGTCGGCCACCGTCTCGGCCAGCCAGCCGACGGCTTCGCAGGACCACTCGGCGAGGTCGCCGCGGAGCGTGATGCCGTGCCGGGGCGGACCGTTCCAGAAGCTGTCGTCGAAGGGCGGCGGGGTGGCATCGTCCGGACCGGCTGGCTCACCGGACCGGGTGACGAAGACATCCTGGTCCAAGTGGCGGATGCTGTCGGTGAGTTGCTCTGCGACCGCAGGAACCGAAGGGACGCGGCCGCTGTTGATGCCCACCTTCACCGAAGTCCGCGACCGAGGGTCGCGTGCGCCGAACCAGTGCACCGTCCCCAACGACGGCACGAGCGCCTGCGGCGGGCGCGACGCAACATCGAGCCCCTGAAGTGGCAGGAGGACCTGCACTTCGGCGAGCCGGACGGAACCGATCCGCGCGACCGTGTCCTCGGCGCAGCGCAGGAACGGCTGTACGGGCAGCGGCCGGTCACCCGCGACGGGGCCGGCCTCCACCTGGAACCAGGCGATCAGGTCCGGTGCCGAGGCGGCCGACGGGTGACTCCATCCGGCATCGTTCATGGCCCACAGGCCCGTGGCGCCGCTTCCCGCGAGGACTCCGGAGGTGTCCCCGCCCGCGGGGTACGCCGCCCGGTCATCGAGCCAGCCCATGGCCAGCGACCGCTGGTGGAAGAGCTGGTAGGCGTCGTGTTCGGAGCCGGGATCGTGCCACGGGTGCGGGAGCAACTCCCCGTAGAGGGCGGCGAACATGGTCCCGGCAGTGCGACGGACCGAGGGCGCAATGCCCGGCCGTGCGGTGACGTCCTCTGGCATGGGGTTCCCCGTTCACCGTGACAAGCACCTCCCGGGCCGGACAGGTGGCCGCACCAGCTTCGGGTGGCGAGCTTGCGCGGAATGAGAAGCGGCAGCGAAGGTCCGCCCAACGAGTGAACCGCATGGCCGAACGGAGCATCCGGCAGAGGCAGATGCGACCCATGCGCGTTCGTCCACGGCGGGGAGCTGCGCCGGTGCGTTCCTCGAGCGACTGCATCCTTTGGCCTACTGCGTTTTCGGCCCTGTGGAGGACGATCTTGCCGCATCGCCGCGAGAGGATTGATCCGTGCGAACAACCATCGGATACACCATCGAAAGCATCGGCTATGTCGTAGGAGCCCAGGGGCTGATCAGCTTCGCTTCGCAGACCTTCTTCGGAACGGAGTGGGGCTGGATGCACAAGATCGTAGACCTTCCGTCCTCCGCATACCTCGGCGTCGTCGCCCTGGGACTGCTGCTCATCCTTGGCGGCGTCAAGACGCGGAAGACGCCCGCCCGCCAGGAGGCCGGCTGACCGGCGGGCCATTTCGGTTCCGTCCGCCCCTGCCGGCGCTCCGTGCTGGGGGGGGGCACGGTTCGTGGGGACCGGGCTGTGGGCGGACCGGTCCGGCACTACCGGGACACCCGATACCGTGTGGCCACGCGAGCACTGGCCTGGGAACACCGGCTCCCGAACGAGACCGCGTACCACCGGACACCGGGCCCAGGCGGCCCGGGCGGCCTGTGTCGCCGGCCTTCGTCCACAGGATCACCAAGTACGACCCCGCGGACCGCGACGAGCGCGGCCACTACACCGGTGCCGAGGACACGGTCAGCGACCACGGACCGGTCGAAGCGGCATACCTGGAGGCCGTTGCCGCCTTCGGGCGGGCCGGCCGGGGCTGCCGCCGCTGCGCCTCTGTGAAATCCCCTACGAGCCATAGCCGACGAATCGCTGCGTGGTACGGGCGTCGTCAGGACCTGCGATGCCACCACGCCGACTCCGGGTCTGCCGACGGCTCGTGATGCGTTCGCCTGAGGAGGACCACGTCCAGCCGCTCCACCTGCACCCGGAGTTCCCCGGCGGCCCGTGGCGGAAGCATGAACAGAGCGTCTTGCAGTTTGTCCCGGGCCCAGCCTTCGCCGCAGCACGGACAGGTGAACTCGGCCTCCCAGGGCCTCCACCGGCGCTTGACGCCGTGGACGCGCACGGACCACACGCTCAGTGCCACCGCGACGATGCCGGGAGACCACCGCTCCCGTTCGAGCACACGGACGGCGGCATTCGCCGCTCCGGACAGCCCTGGGACGTCGCGGTACCGCACCCAGGGGCTGGCCCAGCCGCGTTCCCGCGACCGAAGTGAAGCCGGTGTTCTACGAGGCACGGCCCCTTCGCATGCACGTCATGGACGGCATCCTCCCACATCCCAAGATCGGCCGGCCGGAACCCCGTTCGCAGGCAGCAGCCGCCACAGTTCATCCGGGACTTGATCAGTACGGGCGCCGTGCTCGGGCCGGGGATGTCAGACCCGCCTCGTACCGTCGAAGGCAAGGGTCCGGATCGGACGGACCGCTGAGGAGGAGAGGAGCAGGCCATGGGCGAGATCAGCGTCGGCAGGCAGCACCTTGACCGGTTGCTGGCCGACAGCACGGGCACGTACGGAGCGCCCTACCAGCGGGCCTTCGCAGAGCTCGCGGCGGCGCGCCGCGGCCGCCCCGTCGCCGAGATACTTCCGCTTCTCAGGCGCGCTGCCGACGACGCGCTGCTGGGCTTCACGGACGCGGACCTGCAGGAACAGGCGCGGGCCATCAGTGCGGGCGAGTCGTACGTCCTGCGTGTCAGGGTCACCTGAGCTGGCCCGCCGCGGGAGCGCCCGTCCTGGCGGGTTGCGGAGAGGTAGCTAAGCGGGCAGGGAGCGCCTGATCAGGCGCCCGTCGAGGACGACCTCCAGCCAGGTGTAGCAGTCACCGGTCCACAGCCCGACCGCCGCTCCACACCCCGCGCAGGCCAGATTCGGCCCGTCGAGCCCGCCCGGCCCGCAGCAGCCGCTCCAGCGGCTCAGGATCTTCGTGGTGCCGACCAGGTCGCCCGGGCTCAGCAGCAGGTCCGTCCCCGGACCGCGCCCCGCCTTGGACTTCCCGAAGCGTCTGGGCAGCGGGCCCCAGGCGATGCGGCCCGGCTGCGGCTCTCGGGCGAAGGTGCCGGGTGCCATCCTGGGCGGGCAGGGCTCCACAGGGGAGTCGAGGGGCGTCCATGTCTCGTCCTCCGCGGGCGGGTGCACCTCGCGTACCGGTGCGGTCAACCGGGCGCTGCACACGGCGCAAGTCAAGATCTCGGCTTCGGCCATCCCCATGAGCTCCCCCCGCCCTTCGGTGCCGACGAAGCTACCCCACGTCCCCGCGTCCCCTTCGGCGGGAGTCGGGGCGGTTCGGATGCCGGGCTACCCGCTCACGCGGCGTAGGCGTACGGTCGGAATATGGCGGTCGGGTACGACCTGGTGATCGTGGGCGGCGGGGCTGCCGGATGCGTGCTGGCGGCGCGGCTCAGCCAGGACTCCTCGATGCGGGTGCTCCTGTTGGAGGCCGGGCCGGACTACGTGGAACTCCCCGCCGAGCTGCGGGACGGCTCCGGACCGCACACCGCCTCGCACGACTGGGGTCTGTCGAGCGAGCCCGGCCCGGCCGGGCAGGCGATCGCCCTGCCGCGCGGGAAGGTGATCGGCGGCTCCTCGACCACCAATGCGGCCTTCGCCCTGCGCGGTTCGCCGTACGACTTCGATGCCTGGGCGGCACGGGGGAGTCCCGGCTGGGGCTGGGACGACGTACTGCCCTGGTTCGTCGCGCTGGAGAACGACCTCGACTTCGGCCACGAGCCGTATCACGGCGGCCACGGCCCGATTCCCGTCCGCCGGTATGCGGGCGGGGGACGCAGCGACATCGCCTCGGCCGGGCAGGAAGCGATCGCGTCGACCGGCGTGCCGGAGATCGCTGATCACAACGCTCCGGGCGCGGTGGGAGTCGGCCCGCTTCCGGTCAACGAGGTCGCAGGGGAGCGTCTGGGCGCGGCGTCGACGTACCTGGCGGCGGCCCGGGCACGGAGCAATCTCACCGTACGGGGCGGGGCGCCGGTCGACCGCGTGGTCCTCGACCGCGGGGGCGCGGCCGGGGTGCGGCTGGCGGACGGGGAGATCGTGCACGCCGATCGCGTGATCGTTTCGGCCGGCACCTATTGCAGCCCGGCCGTCCTGCTGCGGTCGGGGATCGGCCCGGCCGACGAGCTGCGTTCGCTGGGCATCGAGCCGACGCTGGACCTGCCGGGCGTCGGCCGCAACCTCGCCGATCACCCCGCGGTGTCCGTCGATGCCGCCTACGCGGGGGACGAGCGCCCGCGGCGCCGCTTCCAGCTCGTCGCCACCTTGCACAGCGCGCAGGCCGACGAACACCGCGAGCCGCCGGACCTGCAGCTGATCGTCGGAGGCCCGTTCGACACTGCGGGTGCCGCGACCGGCGGCACGTTCTTCGTCGGCGGTGCACTGCTCAAGCCGCGGTCGCGGGGCCGGGTCTGGCTGCGCTCACCGGACCCGCTCGAGGCGCCACGGGTCGACCTCGCCTACTTCTCGCACCCCGCCGACCTGCCGCGGCTGGTGGAGGGGGTACGCCGTGCGTGGCGGGTGGCACGGGAGGGGCCGCTGGGCACCCTCTCCGCTGGAGTGGTGAGCGCGCCGGACGAGGACAGCGACGTGGCGATCGGACGGTTCGTCCGCGCGAAGGTGTGGACCTACCACCATCCGGTCGGCACCTGCGCGATGGGCCCTGGCCCGGCAGCCGGGGCGGTCGTCGATCCGGCCGGCCGGGTGCACGGACTGGAGGACCTGTGGGTGGTCGATGCGTCGATCATGCCGGACGTGCCGTCGGCGAACACCCACGTGCCGACGCTCATGCTTGCCGAACACATTGCGGCGTTGCTGCGGGCCGAGACGGAGCCCTCGGGTGCCCAGTCGCCCTTGCCGTCATCGGCGAGGTCGTAGAGGAGCCCGGCGTCGCTCGTGATCTGCTGCGGCAGCGGCAGCGGAACCTGTCCTGACAGATCATCGCGGGTCTGACGGCGGCGCACCCGCATCTGGCTCTGGCGGGGGGTCCCGCCCCGCAGCCCGCGTTGGCGGGATGTGAGGAGGCCGCCCGGCCGGCGCTGCACGGTGGCACGGAGGGTGTCCCGGCCGTGCTGCGCGGCCTGGTTGATCCCGACGGTGCCGCGGCTGCGCAACAGGCGCTGGACTGGCTGGTGATGACGGGACCGATGCACATCAGCCTGGTGATGCCGGAGGTCCTGCCCTTCCTGCTCCGGCTCGCGGCCGACCCTGCAGTGCCCCGCCGGGACAAGCTCTTCGACCTCGTCCTCGTGGCGGCAGCCCCGTCCGAGCCGGTCGATCCCGATAGTTCTCGGGACCTGGCCATCAGCGGACCCGAACACGAACACCCCGAGCGCGGTCCTGATTGCGCGGTTCAGCTCTTGCGGGCCAGCGGCTGGCCGGCGAAGCTCACCCCTGCCAGGCCGTGGGCCAGGAGGTTGCGAATGTTGCCGTGGTCCGTGTCGTTCGGCGTCGCCAGCACGCCGCGGTAGTACTCACCGAAGGCCTGCAGCGCCTCCTGGTCGCTCAGCCCTTCCAGCAGGGCCAGTCCCAGCGTCTTGCAGGAACCCTCGTTCTCCCCTGCGGCGTTTTCCAGCTCCCCGTTGCGGAACGCCTGCGGCTGGTACTCGTAGTGCTCGGCGACGAAGGCCAGGGTGTCGGCGAACGCGTGCTCACCGGACGCGAGGCTCACCCGCAGCGAGTTGAGGTCGGTCATGTCGGCTCCCTTGGGTTGAACAGACGATCCGGTTGCCGTCCGTGACCGGACGACGATACCCCCTCGTGGCCGGCTGGTACGGATCTCTCCACATGTCGGAACGAGGGGCATCTCCGCAGGTCCGAAGGTGCGCCTGGGCGATCCGCCGGAAGCCGGATCCGGTCCGGGTGATCGGCCGCGGGGGCGGTGCTGGTCAGCCTGCCGTCGCCGCTGCGGCCCCGTTCCGCGAGGTACCCCGGCCGCGTGCCGTGGCACAGCGGGGTCCGGCGGTGGCGTTGTCAGTGCCGGGCAGGATGATGACCTGCATGACCGAAAACAGTGCCCTGCTCTCTCCCGCCGCCTACGTCGAGGCCGTGACCACCGCCGTGGCGGCGTCGGCCGCGTACTACGGCGACGGGACCACCCCGCTCGGCGACGACGAGTACGACGGGTTGCTGCGCGCCATCGCGGCCTACGAGGAGGCCCACCCGGACGAGGTGCTCGCCGAGTCGCCGACCGGGAAGGTGGCGGGCGGGGCCGTGCAGGGTGACATCCCGCATTCGGTGCCGATGCTCTCCCTCGACAACGTCTTCGACGCCGACGAGCTCGCCGAGTGGGCCGCGGGGCTGGAACGGCGTCTCGGGCAGCCGGTGGCCGGGTGGTGCGTGGAGCCGAAGCTCGACGGCCTCGCGGTCGCCGCCCGCTACCGGGGTGGCCGTCTCGTGCAGGTCCTCACCCGCGGCGACGGCCTGGCCGGCGAGGACATCACCCACGCCGCCGACGCCGTCCTCGGTCTGCCGCCGGTCCTCACCGAGCCGATCGACGTCGAGTTGCGCGGCGAGGTGCTGCTGACGACCGCGCAGTTCGAGGAGGCCAACCGGATCCGGCTCGCACACGAGGCCCCGCCCTTCGCGCACCCGCGCAGCGGAGCGGCCGGCACCCTGCGGGCCAAGGACCGCCCCTACCGGATCGAGCTGACCTTCTTCGCCTACAGCGCGATCGGCCTGGACGAGGGCCTCGGCCACCTCGCTCTGCTGGAGTACCTGGCCGTGCTCGGCGCGCACACGGCTGCCAGCACGGCCGCGGCCCCGCTGCGATGCGAGACCGTGGCGCAGGTGCAGGAACGCATCGACGCGATCGCCGGCCTGCGCGGAGACCTGCCCTTCGGGATCGACGGTGTCGTCGTCAAGGCCGACACGGCCGAGGACCAGCGGCGGGCCGGCAACGGCTCGCGCGCCCCGAGGTGGGCGGTGGCCCGCAAACTGGCGGCGGAGCACAAGGTGACGCGCCTGCTGGCGGTGGAGTGGAACGTCGGCCGGACCGGGATCATCGCCCCGCGCGCCGTCCTGGAGCCCGTGGTCATCGACGGCGTGACGGTCACCTACGCCACGCTCCACAACCCGTCCGACATCACCCGTCGCGGGCTCATGATCGGCGACCAGGTGTTCGTGTACCGGGCCGGCGACGTGATCCCCCGGGTCGAGGCACCGCTGGTCGACCAGCGCACCGGTGCCGAGAGCCCGATCGTCTTCCCCGAGGCGTGCCCGCGATGCGGCGACGCGATCGACACCTCCGAGCAGCGGTGGCGCTGCGTGCGCGGCCGGAGCTGTCAGGCCGTGGCCTCGGTGATCTACGCGGCGGGCCGGGACCAGCTCGACATCGAAGGTCTCGGCGGCACGCGTGCGATCCAGCTGGTGGAGGCCGGTCTGGTCAAGGACGTCGCCGACCTGTTCACGCTGACCCGCGAGCAGCTCCTCGGCCTGGAGCGGATGGGTGAGACGAGCGCCACCAACCTCCTGGCCGCGATCGAGACCGCACGCGGGGCCGCACTGGGCCGCGTGTTCTGCGCCCTCGGTGTCCGCGGCACCGGGCGCACGATGTCCCGCCGGATCGCCGCGCACTTCGGGTCGATGGCCGCGATCCGGGCCGCCGACGCGGACACGCTGGCAGAGGTCGACGGCATCGGCACCGAGAAGGCCCGCGTCATCGCGGCCGAACTCGTCGAACTCGCCCCGCTCCTCGACAAGCTACGGGCCCAGCAGGTCGGCACGCAGGTCACGGAGCCGCAGAAGCGCGTGACCGACGCGACGGCCCAAGGCGGTGCGACCGGCACGACCGACGGCGAAGAGCCGGCGGGCGGCCCGCTGGCCGGACAGGCCGTCGTGGTGACCGGTTCCATGACCGGCCCCCTCGCCGTGCTGTCCCGCAACGAGATGAACGAGCTGATCGAGCGGGCCGGCGGAAAGGCGTCGTCGTCGGTGTCCAAGCGCACCACCCTGCTGGTGGCGGGCGAGAAGGCCGGTTCCAAGCGCACCAAGGCCGAGGAACTGGGCATCCGGATCCTCGGCCCCGAGGAGTTCGCCGTCCTCGTCGCCGGCCTCCTGCCCATCTCCTGACCATCACCGCCCGGCGGACAGGGCCCTCCCCATGGCCCCTGTCCGGCGCCGCCCTTTGGATCTTCAGCGTTCACGCGCGCACGCTACGGCGGGCCCGTCAGGAGCGTGACCGCTTCCCGCTCGGGATTCCGCGCGTTCTGGATCACCGGCGGGGGCGGCGGCACGCAGCGCCGCCTCGACCCGGCGGTTGCTGGTCATGGTCGACGTGACGGCGGTCATGGCGAGCAGGAGGCCGGCGGCGGTGTAGAGCGGAGTGCGTACGTCATAGGTGGTGGCCAGCCAGCCGCCGAGGAAGGCGCCGAACGGGGCGGCGCACATGGAGAGCATGCGGGAGGTGGAGGCGACGCGGCCCATCAGGTGGGCGGGGACGATCGCCTGCCGGAGGGAGGGGCCGAGCACCATCGTGGCGCCCATTCCCGCTCCGCAGACGGCGAGCGCGAGGCCGGCGACGTACGGGTTCGGGGCGGCGGCGAGGAGCAGGATGGCGAGTCCCTCGACCGTGGCCGTGCAGGTGAGCGCGGCGCCGGTGCCGAGTCGCCGGCCGAGGAAGGAGGCGATGCCCGCGCCGAGCAGACCGCCGGTGGCCTCCGCCGTGAGGAGCAGGCCGAAGCCGAAGGCGTCGATGCCGAGGCGGTCGTGCGCGAAGAGGGCGAGTACGGTCTCCACGGCGAGGAAGGCGATGTTCCCGACCGCCGGGCGCAGCGCGAGCCCGAGCAGCAGCCGTTCCCGGAACACGTACGAGGCGCCGGCCCGCGCCTGCCGCAGCAGCGATTCCCGCGCCTCCGGTACGGGGGGCCGGGGTGCCGCGGGCAGCGACCGTACGAGCAGTGCTGAGACCGCGAACGACACCGCGTCGGCGAGCAGCGGAACCGCCCGCCCGAGTGTGAGCAGGGCGCTGCCCGCGGGCGGCCCCGCGAAGCCGGACGCGGCGGTCTGGGCGCCGCGCAGACGGGAGTTGGCGCGCTCGAGGAGCGAGGGGTCGCGGCCGAGCAGGTCCGGCAGGTAGGCCGTGGCGGCCGTGTCGAAGAAGAGCCCGCCGATGCCGAGCAGGAAGGCGACGGCTGCGAGCAGCGGAATGCTCAGCACGTCGAGCACGGCCGCTGCCGCCGGTATCGCCAGCAGCACGGCGCGCGCCGTGTCCGCGATCCACATCGTGCTCCGCCGGTCCCAGCGGTCCACCAGTGCACCGCCGAGCACTCCGAAGAGCAGCCACGGCAGTGTTCCGGCGGCCGAGACGACGGCGAGCGCCATCGGGTCCCGCGTCAGCGTCAGTGCGAGCAGCGGCAGCGCGGCATGGGTCACGCCGTCACCGAGCGAGGACACCGTCTGGGCGGTCCACAGCCGTCCGAACCCGGTCGGCAACTTCCTTATGTCTGAGGTCACTTGGCGTCCCCTTCGGACTGCTCGCGCGATGCCGGGTGGAACAGTGCGAAGACGAGCGACGCGTCCGGCAGCGACGGATCGGACAGCGCCCGGTACTCGTCCGCCAGGGCCTCCAACCGGGCCCCCAGCTCTGCGAACTGCGCGTCGGTGAGCCGCAGATGCGCCATCCGTACGTGCCGCTCGGCATCCGCCGGCGCGGCCTCCAGGTCCGCGACCGCGTGCCGCATCAGCACGTCCGGCCCTCCTTCGCCCGGATCCGGCAGCACGATCGACCGCGCGGCCATCGCGTAGTACCGCTCGTTGACTCCCCGAACCTTCCGCGTCCGCACCACCTTCACCAGGCCGGCCCGTTCGAGCAGCCGTACGTGATAGCTGGAGCTCCCCTTCGCGAGGCCCACTCGCGCGGCGATCTGCGTGATGGTGGCGGGCTCGAAGCGGAGCACGGCCATGATCCGGTGGCGCGTGAGATTGGAGACGGCGCGCAGCTGCTCGTCAGTGGTGACGTGGAACGTCTCGGGAAGATCGTCGGTCGGCATGCCTCAAATGGTCAACGTTTCTTGACCATTGGGCAAGGGGTTTTCGTCCGGGAGTTCGGAATCGGCTGTCCGGGCGCGCACGCCCTTCGCTCCGGAGGGTGTCCCTGGAGCTGTGGGGGCTGCCCGCGGTGCAGCCATCCGTCGAGGCATTCGGAGCCGACTGAGAGGGTCCGTCCATCAAGCGGCGGCGAAGCCGACGGAACCCGGCGAGCCGGGAAGGCCGCGGGTGATCGTCGGCTCAGTCCTCCCCGACCTGGATCAGGACCGCAAAGTGCTCGCCGCCGCTTCCGGCGACCACGCCGTCGAACGTGCAGGCGGTCACGGGATCCCAGGACCTGCCGTCCCGGTTGGTCCACCAACTCGCCTCGGGCCCGAACCATGTGACGATGCGCGTCACGGTGTCGTGGGCGATCTCCCGGTTCATCAGCTTCGAGCCGGGCCCGTGACCAGAGGTCGGGCCCTCCGGGAACCGGCCGTACCGCACGGAGACGACCGGCCTGTTGGACAGCGATGCCGGCAGCCCGCCGGGCTCGGACAGGTTCGCCGTGCCTTCACTTCCCTCCATCTCGGCATCGTGCCAGGCCATGGACGGGGCGAACACGGCGGTCCCCTTCCGCGCCATGCCCGCGCACACCCTGAGAGACGAGGGCGTCGGTGAACTCGCTGCTCCCGTCGTCGCCGAAGACCAGTTGGCCGCCCGCCTTGCTTCGCACGCGCGGGTCCTCGTCCGTGGCGAGCCTCAGCAGGGCGTCCTCGGCGGGGCCCGGGGGAAGGTGAAAGGCGCGCCAGTCGAACACGAGGTCGGGGACCCTGACCCGGACGTCCGGGCTCGGGTGACCGGCGTGCCGTAGTCCCACGGACTCCAGCTCAGGGTGTTTCAGCCGGCCCAGGGCCTGGAGCACCTCGACCAGGATGGGCGGGTCCTCCTCATCGGCGTCCATGGCCCAGGCCACGAGGACGTCCGCGGTCTCCTTCCCGAACGGGATGCGCTGCCGCAGCCAGATGTTCCGGTAGGGCTGCATCAGGTAGGAAACGGAAGACGTCGAGGACGAACCAGCGAAGGCGTGGGTCCGGATCGTGCCGGTGGGCGGTCACCGCGAGGAACGTCTCGATGTCACGGCGATGGGCGAGGGCCGCCACGGCGAACTCCCACCCGACGTGGCCGTCCTCGTGCGCCATGGCTCTGTCGACCAGCTCATCCACGGGTGTCAGGATGCCGAAGGCACACTCCAGTTCCGTGAGGATCGCCCCGTGCCCGGCACGGACCGTGAGGCCGCCGAGCGTCAGCTGGGCCACCTCGTCGTCCCTGTCGTCGTCGACAGCCTCCTCGCGCACGGGGCCGAACTCCGCTGTCCTGCCACGGAGGACAGGTCCGGGTCCGCACCCCCCTTGACCAACGCTCCCGCGACGGCAGCGTGATGCGCACCGACCGCCAGGCACAGAACGGGCAGCCCGTCGTCCGTGAGCGTGTCCGGATCCGCTCCCGCCTCCAGCAGTGCGCTCACGCCCTCCGCATCCCCCCCGCCGGACCGCCGCCACGAGTTCCCGCCCGGACTCCATCGCAGAACCCCCCGCCCTTGGCGACGCCGGCTGCCGAGACTGATGCCGCATCATCAGCGCCTGGGCGGAAATCAGGAAGACCCGTACCGAACAGACCCGTACCGAAGCCCAGGGTGTCCGACCGGCCGACGACAGTCGTGGGGGAGGACCTGCGGGCCCGCGCTCAGTCCCGCCGTCTGACCGGTTCTCCGAGCAGGTCGGTCAGCCCTCCTTCGACGGCGTTGAGGAGTGCCGGTCCCCACACGGTGAGGGTTTGCTCCCAGGGGTGGCCGAAGGTGCCCAGGCGCAGGTCATGGGTGAGGTGGAGGTAGTAGTCGCCGTCGGGGTACGTGCCGAGGCCGGGGACCGCGGGACGGCCGGGCACGCCGACGCGGCGGGGGTCGTAGCGGTAGCCGTCGTGCTGCCAGTCCAGCCAGTACACGAACTCCCCGGGCTCGGTGGCGGCGAGCAGTCCGCGCTGGACGATCGCATCGAGCTCCGCGGGGAGGTCCGGGACGATCCGGTGGTGGGAGTGCAGGTTCCAGACTGCCGAGGGGGACGGCTCCGTGATGGCGGGCCGATAGGTGGTGCTCGGCTTGAAGTCGAAGTCTGCGTAGAAGCGGTCCCACAGAGGACCGTCGTCGTGGAGCCAGTCGAGGAACTGTGCGGGCCGGGCGGGCTCGGGCGCGCGCGGCGGGCTCCAGTGGTAGGAGCGGACCGAGGTGGCCTCGGTGAAGCCGGCCTTCAGCAGTGACGCGCGCAGGGGGCCGTCCGCCTCGGCGAGGAGCGGGCACCGGAGCCAGTTCAGGCGGCGCCAGCGGTCGGTGCAGGCCCGGACGAAGTCTTCGTCGTCGCTGGTCAGGCCGCCGACGACGGTGAAGGGCTGCTCGTCGCCGTGGGCCCAGGCCACTGCGGTGACCAGTCCGTCCTCGAGCAGGACCTCGATGAACACGTCCCCCTCGTTCGAGGCGCCGTCCGCGGTCATCTCGGCGTACGGCATCGCGTGGGGTCCGGGGGACTCGACGGCGACCTGCCAGGCCCGCTCGGCCTGCTCACGCACGCCGTACAGGCTGTGCACGCCCTGCCGGTGGGGCTCCGGCGCGCGTTCGGGCACCTCGGAGGGCAGCGTCTCGCGTTCCTCGGGGCGCAGGCCTCCGACGATCAGTACGGAACGCTCCGGGCCCCGCGCGAACCCCGCCGCGGTCAGCGCCGGGCCCAGGTCCGGCGAGTCGTGCCCGTACACCTTCCACTCCACCGGCTCGCCGCGCTCCGCGAACGCCTCCTGCTGCCGCCGCACCATCGCGGCGAGATCGGTACCGGGGGCGAGCGGGGCGTGCTCGACGGTGCCGTGCGTCCCGTAGTGACGGCGTACGACCGGCGCGTCGGCCTCGACGACCACACCGACCGGATGCCACGCGGGGACCTTCCCCCGGAGTCCGTTCCATTGCGCCCACTGCTCACCCAAGTCCATGATCAGGACCCTAGGCGGTCGGAAAGACGCCCTGCGAGCGGTTATCCGATCGGCCACGGGGAGCCACGTACAGCTGGATCAGTTCCATCGGGATCGCCAGGACGTCGAACCAGACGGTGGTACGGGCGACGAGGCCCGGCCAGGTCTCCCCGAGCCGGCCTCCGTACCGTCCGCGGAGCCGGCGCACGAGCAGCACGCAGACCGCCACCGCCGCCAGGCCGAGGCACAGCCCGGCCCACCCCGCGACGTACTCCGTCAGCGGAAAGGGCAGGTGCCGGCAGGCTTCGCGCTGCCGGTCGGCCCACCCGTGCTCGATCTCCTGCGTGTGCAGGGACGTGGCCACGCCGGCCACGGTCCCCGTTCCTGTTCGCGATGTGTTCCCGGCTGTCCCGACTCACGTTCGCCAGAACTGACTCAGCAGCAAGGCCATCACGAGTCATCCACGCCGCCGATCGGGAACCCGCGCTCGCTCCCGGCCGTCTCTGCCTCGGGTGGCACGACGAGAGCCGGCCGCCGTCGACCGAACGACAGGAGCCCCCCGTGCCCGCGCTACGCCGCCCGTCCCGCGTGACGGCGATCCACCTCGTCCTGGCCGCCGTACTGTCGGCTGCCGGCGCCTTCGCCGTCCGGCAGGGCCCGGCGGCGGGCCTTCTCCCCGAGGCGACGTGGGGCGGCTGGCGGTCCCAAGAGGTACTGCACTGGTCGGCGTACATCCGCGTCAACACGTGGGCGCGCGCCGCCGAGGCGGAGATCCACATGGGCAAGGCCGAGTCGATCACGCTCAAGGCGTACGGCGAGGACGCCCACGGCACCACGAGCATGGACCCCACAGCCTTCACCCTCACCCCCGACGGGAAGCTCACCGGGCGCGAACTCACCATCCCCTGATGACACTTGGTCCCCTCCAGCGGCCCGTGTCGTCATGCTCCACCGGCGATGGCCGGCGCGCCGGGGTCACCCTGGCAGGGCAGAGCCCTCGCCGAATGCGGCGAGCTGCGGGCGTTTCCTGGAGCTGCTGTCGCACTACGTGGGGTACGGCTTCGATGCCGCCGACTGGCGAGCGGTTGCGTTGGCTGTCGAGGAGACCGACGACGAGCAGGCCGACGGCTGCGGCTACTCCTCGGGCTCCCAGGCGATCAGCTGCTCGAACACCTGCCGATCGCCCTCGAACTTCAGGTCGTTCAGCGTGAGGCGGCCCCAGACGAAGAGGAGCAGCTGCTCGGCCGTGCCCGTGGCCGAAGCGGAGGCGGGCGCGGCGTCGTCCGTGAGGGGTGCGGGCCAGGCGCCGGTGCCGTCCAGCACGAGGAGCCAGGAGCGGCCCTCGGTGGCGTGGTAGTGGATGGTGGCGGCCTCGTGCGGCCAGGCCGCCGGGGTGGAGTTGCACGTGTCGAGGAACTCGGCCACGCCGTCGATCGCGACGTCCGCCGGCATCGGCTGCACGGCGCCCGCGGCGAGCTGGGCGTCGTAGGTGTGCACCAGCACCTCGTGCACCCGGCGCCGGGCAACGCCCCACGCATTCGCCGGCGACACGCCGGCGCTCCACCAGGTCCAGCACTCGCGCTCCGGGCCGGCCTCGCGCAGCGCACTCAGCAGCAGCTCGTTCGACTCGGCGTACCAGGCCAGCAGCGCCTCGAGCTCGCGCGGCGCCTCCGCGGCGTCCTTGGCCGGCGGAGCCTCGGCCGGGCCCGCGGCGACGATCGCGGCCCACCAGCGCTGGCCCGTACCCAGGTGCTGCACGAGATCGAACAACGTCCACTCGGGGCAGGACGGCACCGGCGCGTCAAGGCTGGGCGCGGAGGCAACCGCACTCCGGAACGCGGCCGACCGCTCGTCCATCAGCTGCAGCAGGGCGGAATACTCAAGTCTCTGGGTCACGGCGCTTGCCTATCACCGCAGCTCAGCCGACCGCACCCGATTTTCCACGCCCTCAGCTGCGGGAGGGGCATGGCGGGGGGCGAGCGTCGCCGGTCAGTAGGCCAGTGCGGTCATGTGGCCGGGGTGGTGGGCGGCGACGTCGTGGGCGGCTCGGACGAAAGCCGCGACGGCTGCCGATCGGGAGGTCTCCGGCCAGGCGACCTTGACCTTGCTGGGACTGAGGCCGGTGACCGGCCGGTATGCGATGTCCGGGCGCTGGTGCCGCTCGGTGGTGGAGAGTGCCAGGAACGCCACCGCCTGTCCCAGCGCGACCACCTCCAGGAGTTGCTCGACACTGGCCACGAGCGGCCCCTCGGGAGTGTCGGCCGGCGCCGAGCCCGTGTGGCCATCGCCTGCTTCCGCTCCGTCGCATCCGGTGTAGTAGGCGGTGGTGGAGGGGGCCGCTCCCTTCCAGCGCGGGACCGGTTCGCCCTTGAGGTCGGCCGGCCGCAGGCGCCGGCGTCCGGCCAGGCGGTGCCCGGCGGGGAGGACGGCCAGTCGCGGCTCGACCACGAGCGTCTGGGAATCCAGCCCCTGACCGTCGAACGGGCTGCGCAGCAGCGCTACGTCGGCCCGGCCGTCCCGCAGCATGGCGATCGGCTCTCCGCTGCCGCCGACGACGACTTCGGGCGGCGGCAGATGCGGACCCGTCCCCCTATAGGCGGCGAGGATCTCCCGCAGCAGCCCGGCATCGCCCCCCGGTTTGACCGCCACGACGAGCTGGGGTGCCGGCTGACCAGCACGGCGTGCTCGCCGGGCCGCCGCGTGCACCGCGTCGACCGCGATCCGGGCCTGGTCGAGCAGCACCTGACCGGCGTTGGTCAGCCTGACCTGCCGGGTGGTGCGCTCCAGCAGGCGTACACCGAGCCGGGACTCCATCTGGGCGATCGCCTTCGACAGCGGGGGCTGCGCCATCCCAAGGCGCCCAGCGGCCCGGCTGAAGTTCAGTTCCTCGGCCACCGCGATGAAGTACCTCAGCTCCCGCACTTCCAGCTCATTCATATCCCCGGACTATAGATCCAGAGTCTTCCGGTCTTTCCCCGACGGCCATGGGTGGGGGGAGGCTGGGTGCCATGACGACTTCGCAGAAGACTGCTCTGATCACCGGTGCGAACAAGGGCATCGGCAAGGAAACGGCGCGCAGGCTCGGGGCCCTCGGCATCACCGTGCTGATCGGCGCCCGCGACGCCGAGCGGGGCGAGGCGGCGGCCGGGGAGCTTCGCGCCGACGGCGCCGACGTACGGTTCGTACCGCTGGACGTCACCGACGAGAACTCGCTCCGGACGGCTGCCAAGCACATCGACGCCACGTTCGGCCGCCTCGACATCCTCGTCAACAACGCCGCGATCGCCGCCGGACCGCAAAAGCCGAGTGAATCCACCGCCGCCACCGTCCGGCAGGTCTACGAGACCAACGTGTTCGGCGTCATCGCGGTGACCCACGCCATGCTGCCCCTGCTCCGCCGTTCCGCCGCCGCACGCATCGTCAACATGTCCAGCGAACTCGGCTCCCTCACCCACCAGGCCGACCCGGGCAGCCCGTGGTCCGCCTACACCTCGGTCCTCCTGCCTTACTGCACTTCGAAGAGCGCGCTGAACGCCATCACGGTGCTCTACGCCAATGAACTGCGGGCCGAAGGGATCCTGGTCAATGCGGTGAGTCCCGGTTACTGCGCGACCGACCTCAACCGCCACTCCGGGATTCGCACGGCGGAGGAGGGCGCGGCCGTCGTGGTCGACCTGGCGACCGTGGGAGAGGACGGCCCGACGGGCGCCCTTCTGGCCGAGGACGGGCCGATTCCCTGGTGAGGCCGTGCCGCGCAGTCTCCGCCCGAAGCCTGCTTGCCGGGGCGTTTTCGACCCCCGCCGTCCTCTCCGCCGGGCCGGGACCCCTCAGGTGCGGTTCAGGGTGAGGCCGAGGCGCGCGACAGTCATGGTGCGATCGGTGACGACCACGCCGGTGTCGGTGAAGCGTGCCGACCCGAGGCGGTCCTGGACGAGGCTCCGCAGCTCCGGGTGTTGGGCGTGGAGGGTGTCGACCGGCGTGCGAAGGATCCGGAAGGGACGACGGCCCCAGCACCGTTGCGTTAGGTCTCACGTCCCTGACAGAGGCCGGCTCAGGGTCAGGGGCGGGTGCCGAAGGGGCCGAGGACCTTGTGGTCGAGCCTCAGGGATTCGACCGTGGTCCAGGCGTTGTCGAAGGTGAAGACGTCGGCGCCGCCGAGCCGGCTGGTCCAGGCCTGGGTGACGGCGTCGGCCGTGGTCCGGGTGAGGATGTCGAGGTACTCCTTGAACACGGCCCGAGGGTTGTCGGGGTACTTGGCGAAGAGGGGACCCAGCCGGGGTAGACGATGGACTCGGGCACCTGCTTCAGCAGGTGTGCGGTCTGCTCGTGAGCGATGATCACCAGCTTCGGGAGGGTCGCGTCACGGAGCTTGTCCGCCGCGCCGATGTGGTCCGCGTGGTGGTGGGTGTACACCAGGTGGCTGATACGGGCACCCGGTGCCACTTCCTCGATGGCGCAGAGGATGTCGCCCCCCAGGGGCGGGGGAGCGTCCACGGCGATGACGCGCTGCGTCTTGTGTGTGGGGGGGGGGGTGACGCTTGGTCACCAGGAACATGATCTGGTAGAAGCCGTCCGTCAGCCAGTACAGCCGCTGACCGATCTCCTGGACGAGATAGCCCTTCGCAGGGATTCCCCGCCAGGAGTTGTCGTCATGGCCCCTCCCAGAGGCGTGCGTCCGAAACGACGGGTGCGGCAGCCCTCCTGCCGTCGGATCGGCCCACTGCAAAGACCCGGGGGTGGTCCCGGAGTGAGCGACCGGATGGGCTACTTCGGGCTGACCGTGACCTTGTAGGTGGTTCCGGTCCTTCCGCGGGTGTTGACGGTGACCGTCTGGTCGTGGCCGTCCCACCTGGCGTTGCCGCCTGTGACCGTGACGCGGTAGCCGTGGGGATAGGCGTCCTTGGGCACGGTGATCTGGGTGGGCCCCTCGGCGTTGACGCGTGTGCGGAACGTCAGCGTGTAGGTGCGAGTGGCCGGTTCGTACGCGAAGCCGAGCGGGTCACCCGCGACGGCGCGTGCGTACGGCTGGACGAGCAGCTGGGCGTTGGGCTTCACCGCGCCCGTCTGGTCGAGGAAGCAGTAACCGCCGCCCCGGCACCATTGCCACCACGTCCAGCCACTGGAGAAGCGGTCCAGGGAGGCCGTCATGTCGGTGACGAACTGGCTCGCGTGCTGGACGTACGGGTTGCCGCCCCACTCCCCGACGATCACCGGCATGCGGTTACGGGTCGGGTAGTCGCTGATCGCGGCCTCGTAGGCGGGGATGAAGGTGCCGTTGGGGTCGTAGTCGGCGCCGGTTTCCATCCCGGTCTCGTAGAAGTGCGGCGCGTACCCGGCGTGCGGGTCGTCGATGCGTCCCAGCTGGGTGGGGACGCCGAGGCCGACGATGACGGTGGGTTCGACGAACACCCACGACTTCCGGTCGACCAGGCGGACCGCCCGCGCGAGGCGGTTCCACATTTCTGTGAGCTCGCCGGCCTCGAAGCGGGCCGCGGCGGCGGGGAGGTCTTCGCCCTCGAGGAACTTGGCGAACGGCTCGTTCATCAGGTCGTAGCCGAGCAGCGCCGGGTGCCCGCCCATGGCGGAGGCGACCGTCGTCCACATGCGGGCGTGCGCGGTGCGGAGGTCGGCGTCCTTGTACAGGTGGTCGAAGGCGGTCTGTACGGACGGCTCGAAGTACTCGGAGAACCAGTCCTCGGGTATCGGAGTGAACGGCAGCCCCTCGTCGCGGGTGGCCCAGTCCGGAACGCCGCGGGAGCCGAAGTGGGGGCCGTAGACGTCCTGGTGGGCGTCGAGGATGACCTTGACGTGGTACCGGTCCGCCCAGTCGAGGATGCGGCGCATCTTGGCGAGGTAACCGCGGTCGTAGTGCCCGGGGGTGGGTTCGAGGTCATCCCAGAGGAACGCGAGGCGCGCAAGGTTGAAGCCCCGGGCGGCCATGTCCTTCAGGTCGCTCTCGTGGATGTCGGCGAACGCGTCGGCGCCTCGGCTGCTCTTGTCGGCGAGGTTGAATCCGCGCCACTGCAGTGCGCGGCCCTGGCCGTCGGCGATGAAGGTACGGTCGCCGACCGTGACACGGTCGGGGCCGCGGTCGGGATGGGCCTGGGCCTGCGCCGGGAGGACGCCCACCAGGAGGGCTGCCAGGGCGAGGGCGACGGGGGCGAAGCGGGAGGTCCGGCGCATGCAGGAGACCCTTTCGAGGGTGGCTTCACGGTCGGCGTGTTACCGGCCGGTGGGATGTTACTGATGAGTGACTCAAGTTCCCATCGTTTCGCAGGAGTTGATGAGACCCGCGGCTTCGGGGCCTCCACCCGACTCGATCAGTACGGGCTGCCCGGTTCCTGCGCCGCGCCAGGTCCCCGCCGCGGGGAGTCGCCGGCTGACGCTCACCTCGGAGCGCTTCGGAGCGGCTGCCGGGGGTTGCCGTCCGGCCCTCCGAGGGCGCTTCCGCCTGCAACTTGCGAGCTCGCTCGGCCGGGTCGTAGTCGGGCCCGACACCCTCGATCAGCAGCAAGTCGCCCTCGATGTGACCGGTACGCAAATGCAGGATGGCCCGGTAGGCCGGAGAGTCGTACCAGGCCCGGGCCTCGGTCAGGCCGGGGAACTCGGGCGGTGCGACAACCCCGGACGTAATGGCCAACACGTCGAGGAGACGTCCAAAGCCCCTTCGCGCCAACGGCGTTGGTCAGCCACTGCCCCCGACCGGGACGTTGGGGACCGCCGCTCCCCGCGGGGCACGCACGGCAGGTGAACCGGACCGACTGCGGCTGCCGGTCTCGTGGGCGTTGATCCCGCGGGCACACCCGGCGACCATCAAAGGGTGTTCGACGTGCTGCCCGGACAGGGTCTCGTTCTGCCGCGCCGTGCCGGCGTGCTGCGCTTCGGCATGTCCGAGCAGGAGTGCCAGTGGGCCGTCTCGACGCTGGCGGATGTGCGCGGGACCTGGGTCTGCCAGGCCGGCTGGGCCTTCACCGCCCGTTACGAGGGTGTGGATCTGCTCGCCTACGGTGACTGCCCGGACCGCCTCGGCAGGATCGACCAGGACGTGCCGGGTCTCGCGACCGTACTCCTGTCCCGGTATCAGTCGGGGCCCTCGGGGGCGACAGGGCCGTCCGCCGTACCGGTGGTGCTTCATGACGTCGACCTGTTCGGGTATCCGGTCGGCGAGGTGCTGGCTGCTCTGGAGCCGGGCGCGCCGGCCGGAGTGGAATGGGTGCCCACCCGGTCTCCGAGCGGCTACCTTTCGGAAGTTCGGCTCTCGAGGGGGTGAGAGCCGCCGGCGGCCCGGTGCCGCAGTGGTGCCTCAGTCGGCGTTGTACCGGATCAGCGTACGGGCCAGACGGGCGCGGGCCGGAGCCAGTTCGGCCGCGATCGACTGCGCCCGTGAGGCGTCGCAGACCACCCTGGCCGGCTGCGGGGCGGCCGCGGCCAGGCAACGGCGCCGCAGGTGGGTCGGCGGGTGGGTGTCGTCGACGCTGTGCCCGCGCCGGGCCGAGACCCGGCGCCGCCGCTCGTACTCGGTCTCGGGTATCGAGCCGATCCTCGCGGCCAGTCCTTCCCACAGGTCCCGCTCGATGGCCTCGCGCGTCTCGCGGCCGCGGGGGCCGCCGTCGGCCCGGGTCGCCGCGATCGACTCGCGCCGCAGATGGGCCTCGACCGCGTCGCCGATGAGGAGCCGGTCCAGCATCGTGACGGCCGCCTCGGTCGAACCGGCTCGGGCCGCGCCCGCGTCGGCCAGGTATTCGGCCCGCTGCGAAGCCCGCATCGTCAGGCTGTCGAGCAGGAGGAACAGCCCGTGGACCGCCCAGCGTGGCAGGAACACCAGGACGTTCGTGCACAGGTGCACCATGCTCACGATGGGCTGGGGGAGCAGGAAGGAGTACCAGTGGGCCAGGGAGCGCAGCGCTCCCTGCGTCACGAACGAGGAGCGGACGTCGCCGTTCGCGAAATGCCCGAGCTCGTGGCCCAGCAGGGCCACGCGTTCCTGGGGCGAGAGGATCTCCCACAGCCCGGCGCCCAGGCACATCACCCGCCGGTTGCGGATCCCGTAGGTGTGTACCCAGGCGTTGTGCGCGGTGTCCACCGCCACCGCGTGCACCCCGGTCGTACCGACGGCCGCCGCCACCTCGTCGATCAGCTCGAAGAGCCGGGGCGCGTCGTCGCGGTACAGCACCGGTACGTCCCGCGGCAGCCGGCCCGGCCGGGGGACCAGCCCCGCCACGACGACCAGGAGCACGAGGCCGAGGACCGGCAGGATGCCGGTGTGCCACCCGCCGATGATCAGCAGCCCCGCGGCCAGCAACAGCCCCGCGGTGACCGAGTGCACCAGCAGGGAGACGCCGAAAGCCAGGACGGTCGAACCGTCCGCCCCGACCCTCTTGGCTTCCTGCCCGCTCCGCTCGATCTCCTCCGCGAGCTGCTGCCCGTAACGCCCGGCCAGGCGCCGCCGGAACGCCGCGAGACGACCCCGTTCCGGGTCCGGTGCGCTGGGATCCACGTTCCAGTCGCAGGCCGCGCACCAGCTCACGAACCGCGGGTTCACGGAGATGGTGGCCCCGCACCCCGGGCACTGCCGCACTTGAGGCGCTTCCACTTCGTCGACCGTTTGCATGCCTCTTGATCCCCTCCCTGCCGTGGACCTGCTGTGATCCACGGTCCGCACAGGATAGAAACGGCCGGCGCGGGTTCCGCAGCCGCCCCGGGAGGGCCGGTTTTGGTCAGGAAGGGTGCGCATGGGGATGCCGAAGAGTGAAATTGAACGACTTGTCCCGTGCGGAGCCGCCTTGGTTCAGGGTGTGGTTGTGGGGCTGTCGAGCTGCTTGACGAGTGCCACGTTCTGCCGGTCTTCGGGGTCGGTGCTCGGCTCGGCGGCGAACCAGGCGTCGAGGATCTCCTTGAGGAGCGGTTCCGATGTCAGGCGCAGGCTGAGTGCGAGGACGTTGGCGTCGTTCCAGCGGCGTGCACCGTCTGCCGTGTAGGCGTCCGTGCACAGGGCCGCGCGTACGCCGGGCACCTTGTTCGCGGCGATCGACGCGCCCGTACCGGTCCAGCAGCACACGACGGCCTGGTCGGCGTTTCCGGCGGCGACCTCGCGGGCCGCGGCCTGGGAGCAGGCGGCCCACTGCGGATCGTCGCCGGGGTTCAGCGCTCCGTACGTCACCACATGGTGGCCGCGGTCGCGCAGTTGCCCTATGAGGGCGCGCGCGACGGGTTCGTCCATGTCCGAGGAAACGCAGATCCGCATACCCCGAGACTACTGAGGATTTCGCGTTGCCGACCGGCGAAGGAGGACCTGGCCGCGGGTCGGCGTGAGCCAGGTGCCGATGGCCGGCAGTACCTCGGGTCCGCTGTCGCGGTCGACCGGGCCGACCAGGTCGGCGATGGTGACGCCCTGCAGGGACGCGCGCCAAGCGCCAGGTGGCTGGCGGAGACGTCGTGCAGCAGTGCCAGCCGGGCGGCCGGGACCGGCTCGGACGCAGCGGTCGGCGGCACCGGGCTGATCGGCTCCCGGCTCGTCACCGCGCTCCGCGGCGCCGGGCACGAGGTCGTCGCCGCATCCCTGTCGGGCGGCGTGGACCTGACCACCAGGCTCGGCGACCGCTCGTAGGCGCGGGCAGGTGGACTGCGGCCGTGTCGGCGCTGGTGGCGCGCCGGTGCCCCACACCTCGGTGAGCAAGGTCAGGCCGAACCCGGTGGCTCCGCGGGCCCGAATCCGGCCGATGCCCACTCGGTCCCGGCTGCCCCGCCACCGACCGGGAGGTGGAAGAGGAGGGCGCGGCGCAGTGCTCAAGGCCCCCGCCAGACGTTGGCGAACGCCGCGTTCTCGATGGACTTCCGCTGGCGAACCGCTTCCAGTTCCATCACGGCATCGTTGACGGCAGCCACCACGGTCGTCACGGCTTCGCCGTCCGGGCCAGGACCGTCCTCGGACGGTCCGCGGTGGATGCCGATGGCCACGGCGAGGGCCCGGAGGACGGGTTCGGCGTCCTCCCAGCGCTCCTGCGCCCGCTGCCGAGCAGGCGTGTCGGCGAGTTCCATGCGCTCCGGCCCCAAGGACAGGCGGCCGCGCCGCGCACGCATCAGCAGGCCGTCCTCCTCGAACACCCGCTGGTAGGCCGCTGACAGGTCACGGCCCCTGCGCCACAGCCAGTCCTCGACGCGCTCGTACGGATCCTGCCGGACGAGCACCGACGCTGCTGCCCCGAGGAGTTGGTCGTCCAGTGCCGTCTCGGGGCCCGGCAGGATGAGGTCGTCGTCCAGCGCGACGGCCTCCGCCGCGATGAGGTCGATCAGTTCGGCACCGGCGAGGGCCAGGGACAGGTCGCCCTGTCCCACAGGGCGCTCCGGCGCAGCCCCCAGGGCAATGATGAACAGGTCTTGCGCCGTGGTCATGAAGGGCTCCCTCGTGATGGGCGGACCCGGCCTCCGGTCGCCGGGGCGGGTGCCGGTCAAGTATCGCCTCCGCGCATGTCGAGTCGCCTGCATCGCGGCGGCCGACATCGAGAGGGAGCTCCCTGCCTCCCTTGCCGGGGAGCCGGCCGTCCTGGCCGGGGCGGCCCTGGCGGCCCAAGGAGCGTACGGCGGTTCCCGGCCTCAGGGGACGGTGATGACGACCTTTCCCCGGATGTGCTTTCCGGCGAAGTCGGCGACCGCCTGCACGGCGTCGTCGAACGCGTAGCGGGCACCGATTTCGACGTGCAGACTGCCGTCCGCGGCCCGGCTCGCGAGGCCTTCCAGGTCGCCCGGCTCCGGGTTGAACGAGCCGATGTAGACCGGGGTCACGTCACGGTCCAGCTCACCCGGGCCGAACAGCGGGGACACCAGCCTGCCACCCGGCCTGACCGCCCGTGCGCTGCCGGCCAGGGCCTCACCGCGGTTCACCAGGTCGACGACAACGTCGACCCCGCCCGGCACCAGCTTCAGGGTCTCTTCCACCACGTCGGCCGCCCGGTAGTCGACGGTCCCGGCGGCACCCAGCTCGCGGATGTAGTCCGCGTCCTGCGCTGTGGCCGTGGCGATCACGCGGGCGCCGAGCGTGTGCGCGTGCTGCACGGCGTACAGACCGATCCCGCCGGTGGCTCCGATCACCAGCACGCTCTCGCCCTGCATCAGGCCGACCGCCCGCAGCAGGCACACCGCGGTCATGCCGGACTCGGGGATGGCGGCCGCCTGGACCGCGTCCAGGCCCTGCGGCCGATGGGCCAGCCGCGGACCCGGCGTGGCCACCGTGTACTCCGCCACGGAACCCGCCTGGCCCACGAAGCCCAGCACCTGGTCGCCGGGCGCGTACCCGCTGACTCCGGTGCCGACCTCCGCCACCGTTCCGGCCATGTCCATTCCGATGACCAGCGGGTGCTCGGCCGGAAAGAGGTCCTTCGCCGCCCCCGTGACCAGCATCAGATCGAGCGGGTTGAGTGCGGCTGCTTCGACCTTCACCACGACCTCACCCGGTCCCGGCTCCGGCTTCGGCAGATCGGCGATGGTCAGGCGGTCGAGCGGCTGGTATTCGGTCGCGACGAGGGCTTTCACGGGCGATTCCCTGGGCTGAGGCCATACCGGAGCCGTACCGACGACGCCGAACGGCACGGGGCGGAGGCGGTCACTGTCTGCCGACGCCTCAGGACCGCGGGAGCTGCGGGAGCTGCGGGAACTGCGGGCACCACGGGAACTGCACGCACTGTGGGCCTGGAGGCGGGACGCGCTTCCGTTTCTACGTCACCAGGCCCGCTCGAGGGGTCAGGCTGCCCGCATCACCGCCGTGCACGACACGTTCGGCGCAGTGCTCCAAGACCCGCCGATCGTCCAGAAATCCCTGGGGACGGCGGCACATCGGCTCTGGAGGCTCCGTACCGGGGTCAGCGCCGCCGACCGGGCCGGATTCTGAGCAGACGTCAGCCGCGCGTGCGGTAGCCGGGGTGGACTCCGGGAGTCAGTTCCTGTTCGGCCGCGACGCGTTCGAGAATTCCGAGGAGGTGCGTGCGCTGCTCCGGGTCGAGTGCGGCGAGCAGGGCGTCCTCGTGCGCCGCGGCCGCGCGGGAGACCGCGCCGAGGGTGCGCCTGCCCTCCGCCGTGAGGTGGAGTTCGTAATTGCGGCGGTCCTCGGCGCTGCGCCGCCGTTCGACGAGGTCCTTGCCCTCCAGCCCGTCGATCAGCGCGACGACACGGCTCGGTACGACGCCCAGGTCCTCGGCGAGGGCCCGCTGGCTGCGCCCCGGCTGCCCGGCGACCATGCGCAGCAGTCCGACGTCGGCCGGGGTCAGTCCCAGGTGGCCGATGCGTTCGGCGAAGCGTCCGGCGGCGTGTGCGCCGATCTGGGCGAGGAGGAACGCGGCCCCGCGTGGCCCGGTGGCCGGGGCGGAGCCGGTCGTATGCGGTTGCCGAGGACTGTTCATCGGCCTATCGTAAGCCACGCGAAATGATTCTCCTCGGTGAATGATTAACTTGAGAGAACGGATTCTGCCGTGACCGCCACCCCAGAGACCGCCGCCAGAGAGACGCGCACCCGCCGCGACCCGCAGGCCGGGCCGCCGCCCGGCATCCTCGCCGTGGTCTTCACCGCCCTCTTCCTCGCCGGGCTCGTGCTCAGCACCCTCCTCGCCGGCGGGGACCCCTTCCCCTCACCCTTCGGCTCCACCGACTCGGTGACCTCCTACTTCCGCGACCACACCGATGCCGTCCGCCTCTCCGGAGCCCTGCAGTTCGCGGCTTCGGTACCGCTCGCGATCTACGCCGCGGCCGTCTCGGCGCGGCTGCACAAGCTCGGTGTCCGCGCTCCCGGCGCCACCATCGCCCTCGCCGGAGGGGTCCTCGCCTCGGCCTTCCTCGCCTGCTCCGGACTCGTCACTTGGGTGCTGTCCCGGCCCGAGGTCGCGGGGCACGGCGACGTCGTACGGGCGCTGCAGTACCTGGCCTTCGGACTCGGCGGGCCCGGCCACGTCGTCCTGCTGGGGCTGCTGATCGCCGGGATAGCCGTACCGGGACTGCTCGCAGGCCTGCTCCCGCGTCCCCTCGCCATGGCGGGCCTGGCCGTCGCGGCGGTCGCCGAACTGTCCACGCTGGTCCTCCTGGCCGACGGCTCAGCCCTGCTGCTGCCGGTCGCCCGGTTCGCCGGCCTGCTGTGGCTGATCGCGGCCGGGTTCCTGCTGCCGCGCCGCCGTGTCCGTACGGAGGGCTGACCGCCATGACGAGCACCACCACCGCCTCCACCACCGCCTCCGCCTCCGCCCCGGCCCACGACCCGGCAGAACGGATGCTCCGCTTCCACCAGCCCGAGAAGGTCCTGCGCCACCTCGGCCCGGCCCCCGACGAGGCCACGCTCGCGGCCCTGTTCGGGCTCGACCCGGCCGGCTACCGGTCGTACCTGGGCCGGTTCGAGGACCGGAACCGGGCGGCCGCCGCGGCTCTCGCGGCCACGCCGGGGGCAGCCGCACGCCTGGCCGGACTGCCGTTCCGGCCGGGCGAGCACGTCGTGGCCGTGGGGGAGAGCACCACCGCCGACCGGCTCTCCTGGTTCGAGGTCCTGCGGCACCTGCTCCCGGAAGGCGTCCGCTCCACCAACCTGGCCGTGTCCGGCAGCACGACGACCCAGGCCCTGGCGAACCTCCCGCTGCTCGCGTTCCAACGGCCCGACTGGGTGCTGTGCATGCTGGGCGCGAACGACGTCCAGCGGCTGGACGGGATCCCGCTCGTCACCGCCGCCGAGACCCGTCGCACCCTGCGGGCCCTGCGCGACCTGACGGTCCGGCGGACCGGAGCCCGGTGGGTCTGGCTCACCCCGACCGGCATCGACCCCGGGCGGGTCGCGGAGTACGTGCACTTCCGGCGGGCCGGTCTCGCCTGGGCCGGCGAGGACCTCGACGCCATCGCAGACCTCCTCCTTGCCGAGCCCGAGCCCACGGTCGACACCCGAGCCGCGGCGCACGGCCACTGGGAGGAGGACGGCGTCCACCTCACCCCGGCCGGTCAACAGCGCGTCGCGGCAGCCGTCTTGGACGCACTGATGCCGGAGCCGGAGTCGGAGCCGGATCCGGATCCGACCCCCGCGGAGGACACCCCGGACCCGGCAGGCCCGCGGCCCTGACCGCGTGCTGCCCACGGGGCTGCACAGCGCCCGTATCCCGGCCCCGTTCGGTGGCCGGGATCGCGGCCGTGCGCGATTTCGTGACACGGAGGCCGGCGGATGACGACGATCGGCCGTCCACGAGGCATAGGCTCGTGCCTGCGATTGCCTGACGACGTCGGTGCTGACTGGGGGAAAGATGCAGATCGGCGTGTACCTTGCACATCCGCGGCAGGGAAGCTTCAATCACGCGATGTTCGATGCGGTCGTGGACGAGCTGCGTGGGCGAGGGGCCACGGTGCTGGCGCACGACCTGTGCGCCGAAGGGTTCACACCCCTGCTGTCCGCCGACGAGACGGGGACCGTCGAGGCTGCGGCACGCGCCCACGACGCCCAGGTGGCGCTGCACCGGGCAGAAGTGGCCACGCTCGACGCCATGGTGTTCGTCCACCCGAACTGGTGGGGCATGCCGCCCGCTGTTCTCACGGGCTGGGTGCAACGCGTGTTCGCGCCCGGCGTCGCCTACAAGCTGGGTACCGCGGAGGGCGAACCCGCTGGTCTCCTGAAGGCGGGGAGAGCGCTCGTGCTGAACACCTCCGACACTCCCGCCGACCGGGAAGAGGGCGAGTTCGGCGATCCCCTGCAGAGGATCTGGGCGGCGTGTGTCCTGCCCTACGTGGGGGTTTCCGACGTCCGCCGACTCGTCTTCCGAACCGTCACCGACTCGGCCGATGAACAACGCGCGGCCTGGCTGACCCAGGCGCGCAACGAGGCGGCCGCACTCCTGCCCTGAACGGGTGGCCGGCTCCGTGTACGTTCTCACCCACGCGGGGCCAAGGGGCCGGGGGCGGACGGGCGGTTATGTCGGGACCAGGGGCTTTGCCGCGCCGGATCGCGGTCTCAATGGGCGATGATGCGGGTTCGGATACGACTCGTGCACGGAAGGCTGGGCAATGGAGGCGGTACGGGGCGCGGAACGCCTCACAGTGGGGGAGCTGCTCGCCGCAGCCCAGTCGGACCAGAGCGGCGCGCTGTGGCGACTGGAGGGAGACGACCGGCAGCTGGACGCGAACCTGGTACGCCACCTCCCCGGCACCGGGGGCACCCTCTACACCGAAGACGAGGTCGACGTACTCCTCATCGTCGTCACGGGCAGTGGCACCCTCACCCACGGAAGAACCGAGACCAGCCTGTCTCCCGGATACCTGGGCCTCCTGCCCCGCGGCACGCCGCGCGCCCTCCTCGCCGGCCCTGACGGCCTGGTCGTGCTGACCGCACACCGCAGACGCCCAGGACTGCGCATCGCACCGGCCCCCTCCGCGAACGAGTCACTGCGAACGTGCCTGCTGCACAAGGTGTGCGGTCGCTGCCACCGGCACGCGATAGAAGCGGACGCCCGCTACTGCACGGGTTGCGGCACCCGCCTGGAGCGACAGCCCCCGGCCGGCTGACGGTGCCGCAGGAGGGTCAGCCAGTGGGGGAACACCTGGCCGTCGCCGATCACTGCGCGACCGGCGACGATCCACCTATCGGGAGATGATGAACTGCGCGCACGCGTTCAATGAGGCCACCTGGCAGATCGACGACGTCGACGCGGCGTGGGGCCGCGAGACGGCGACGGCGGTCCCGAGCGGAGACACGACTACGACGCTGCGTACCGGGATTTCCGGGACGCCCATCCCGCGTTCGTCGGCCTCGCGCGCCAGGCGTTGGAGGTCAAGGGCGAAGAAGGCCGGCCCCGCCGCGGCGGCCGTCCGTCGGGCGGCAGGATGAGCGGCTCGGACGACGAGCGAGACGCCACTGCCGGCTTCTCTGTGCGAAATCGGCGCCCCTGAACGGCTGGAACGGCCGCTGCACCACGCCCGCGCCGCGACCGCACCCTCGGTGTCTGCACTCCACAACGCCAGGACCTGAGGCAAGATCAAGTGGTCGTTCTGCGTGCCGAGGGGGAGCAAATGATGAGGCGTCTGGTACCGCTGGCCGCGGCAGTGCTGGTGCTCGGGGCGGCCGGCTGCGGAAGCACGCCGGCCACGAACGGCTCCGGGGCGGCCGGCACCGAGGGAGGCAAGGGGCCGTCCGCCGCCGTGAAGCCGCTGACCGCCGACGAGGCCCGCCGCGTGGCGGCGGACGTCGACAAGCGAGCCGGGCAGGAGAGCCAAGACCCGGAGGTGATCAAGGGATACGCCGAAGGGCCGTGGCTCGACCACCTGCTCGCCGCCGCCGAGAACGGCAGGAAGTACGGGACCGGCGCACCACCCGAGCCCACCAACTCACCCGAGGTCGCACCCGGTGTCCATGCCTGGGCGGGCGCCGGTACGGGTGCCGGCGAGCGGTGGATCCTGGCGGCGGGCGAGGTGAGCAGCCACACGGTCGGTGCCTCGCAGAATGCGGCCGAGATGCGCTGGTCACTCCACCACGAGGGCAAGGACGGTACGTGGCGTGCGGCCTTCAGGGCCCACGCGCCGACCGCCGGAGCACTGCCCGCACCTGCAGTCCGGCCCGACGGACAAGCCGTCACCGGCGGTGACACGTCGAAGCTGGCCGCAGACCCGGCAGAGGTCTGCGGCCGCTACTTCGACTACCGGAACAGCAAGGACGGTACGGACGCCTCGGACGCGGGATGGGGCGCCGACATCGACGCGGCGCGTGTGAAGATGGCCGAAGGTCGCAAGCGGCTGCCCGAGCGGCTCGACAACCCCAAGTCCCTCACGACGGAACAGCAGCCCACGCGTACTCCGTACGGGCCCCTGTGGCGCACCGCGGACGGCGGAGCGCTGGTGGCGTGCCTGTCGGTGAACACGGCCACCGTCGACATGGGGCCGGGCCGGTACCAGACGTTCAGCTCCAGCGGTTGGTCCGGGACGACCGGCATCCGCTGGAGCAGGTACACCCAGACCCAGCTGAGCATGACGATGCTCAAGATCCCGGCCGGGCCGGGTGAGGTGTCCGTCGGCGCCGAGGCGTCCTGGCCCTACACGTTCGACGGCACCCGCTACGACGGCGGCTGAGCCGACGCCGCAGCACCCGATCGCGGGGCAGTCCGTACCGGCGGTTCCCCGCCGCTGCCGCCCCGCCGAGACCGCCCGCGGGCCGGGAACTAGCCCATGCCGAGGCCGTCCGCCGACGTCCGGGCATCCGCCGGCGGGCGGTCATCGGCCGCCGTCCGGGCCAGTGCGCTCGGCCACCAGGCGCGCGGGCCGATGTCGATGACCAGCGCGGGAACCAGCAGGGACCGTACGACGAGGGTGTCCAGCAGGACGCCGAAGGCGACGATGAAGGCGATCTGGACGAGGAACGCCAGCGGAATCACCATCAGCGCGGCGAACGTCGCCGCGAGCACCACGCCCGCGGAGGTGATCACCCCGCCCGTGGTGACCAGGCCCCGCAGCACGCCCCGGCGGGTGCCGAGTGCCAGGGTCTCCTCGCGGACGCGTGACATGAGGAAGATGTTGTAGTCGACGCCGAGGGCGACCAGGAACACGAACCCGTACAGCGGTACGGAGGCGTCCGTGCCGCTGAAGCCCAGCAGGTGCTCGAAGACCAGCGCGGACACGCCCAGCGTCGCCAGGAAGTTGAGGGCGACGGTCGCCACCAGCAGGACCGGTACGACCACGGACCGCAGCAGTGCAACGAGGATCAGCAGGATGATGCCGAGGACGACCGGCACGATCACCGTGCGGTCGCGGGCCGCGGTCTGCTGGGTGTCGAACCGCTGCGCCGTGTACCCGCCGACCAGCGCCTCGGCGCCGGGAACCGCATGGACCCGCTCCCGCAGCCGCTGGAGCGTCTCCTTCGCGGGGTCGCTGTCGGCGGCCGCGTCGAGCGTGGCGTCCAGCCGCACCCTCCCGTCCACCACCAGCGGCGTCCCCGCGCCGGGCCGGCCGCCCGTGGTGACGGGGACGACCGAGGCGACGCCGTCCGTGCCCTCGGCGGCGGCCCGTACCTCCGCAATCTGCCGGGCGTCCGCGATGATCACGGCCGGGTTGCCGGAACCGCCGGGGAAGTGCTGGGCGAGGGTCTGCTGCGCGCCGACCGAAGGGGCGTCGTTGACGAAGATCTCGTCGAGCGGCACGCCCTTCGACGACAGCCCGGGCGCGAAGGCGGCCAGGACCACGAGCAGCAGGGCCGAGGAGGCCCATACGCGCCGCGGTGACCGGTCGATGAGTCCGGCGACGCGCCGCCACACCCGGTGGCCGTCGACCGTGGCGTCGGCGGGCTTGGGGGTGGCGGGCCAGTAGGCGGCCCGGCCGAGCAGGGCGAGCACGGCCGGCAGGAAGGTCAGGGCGCTGAGCGCCGCGCAGACGATGCCGATCGCTCCGACCGGCCCGAGGGCCCGGTTGTTGGTCAGGTCGCTCGCGAGCAGCGCCAGCAGGCCGAGGGCCACGGTCGCCGCGCTGGCGGTGACGGCTCCCGCGGAACGGCGTACGGCGGCCAGTGCTGCCGCCGCGCGGTCGCCGCGTACGGCCAGCTCTTCCCGGAAGCGTGCCGCGATGAGCAGGGCGTAGTCGGTCGCGGCGCCGATGACCAGGATCGACAGGATCCCCTGTACCTGGCCGTCCACGCGGACCGCGCCCTTGTCGGCCAGCACGTAGACCACGGCGCAGGCGAGCCCCAGGGCCAGCACCGCACTGAAGATGATCACCAGGGGCAGCAGCACACTGCGGTACACGAGCAGCAGGATCAGCAGCACCGCCCCGAGCGCGACCCCCAGCAGCAGCCCGTCGATACCGGAGAACGCGTCGAGGAGGTCGGCCTGGGCGGCGGCGGGACCGGCGATCTGCACGGTGGCGCCGGGCACCTGCTGTGCCGTTCGGCGTACGTCGTCCAGGACCGCAGGGAGCCCCTTCCCGAGATCGGGGGCGAGGGGCACGACGGCCTGCATGGCCAGGCCGTCGGCCGAGACGAAGGCGGGCGAGGGCGCGGCGGCGATACCGGTCCGGCCGGCGAGGCTGCCGACCGCCCGGGTGGCCGTCTCCTGCTGGGCGGCGGTCACCGGGCCCCCGTCCGCGGTCCACACGAGGACGGCCGGAACGGACGCCGAGGTCTGGAAGGCCTTCTGGGCGTCGACGACCTGAGTCGACTCGGCGCTGCGCGGCAGGAAGGCCGCCTGGTCATTGGTGGCGACCTCGCCCAGCCTGCCGGCGTAGGGGCCGAGTGTTCCGCCGATCCCCAGCCAGACGAGCAGGAGCACGAGCGGTACGGCCCAGAAGGCCCAGCGCGGTGTCTTCTTCAATGTGGATCCTTGAGACGGAAGATTAAGTCAACGACAAAGAATGTCATTCATCGAGAGATCTTATGCTGATGTCATGCATGCGACCGAGAGCTCTGCACCCGTACTTCCGTCCGACGACCCGATCGGGTTGCAGTCGTTCGCCGTGCTTCTGCGCCGGATGAACGCGGAGTTCAACCGGATCTCGCAGGAGTTCGCCCATGAGCAGGGGCTGCACCTCACCGATGTGCAGGCGCTGATCGCGGTCCTGGACGCGGACAGCGACGAAGAGGGCGGCCCGATGACGCCCGGCCGGCTGCGCAAGCGGATGAACCTCACCTCGGGCGCGATGACGGCGTGCCTGGACCGGCTGGAGAGGGCCGGCCACATCCGCCGCGTCCGCGCGGCCGACGACCGCCGCGTGGTCCACCTGCACTACGAGGAGCGGGCCAAGCAGGTGGCGCGCGCCTACTTCCGCCCGCTGGCCCACAGCACGGACACCGCCCTCGCCCGATTCACCCCGGACGAACTGCGCGTGGCGGCCCGCTTCCTCTCCGAGATGAACCACGAACTGACCCTCATCGGCAGATGAGGGGGCCACCCCACCCACGTTTGGTGGCGGCGGCGCGTTGCGCCACGCCCGTCGCCGCGCATCCGGCGAAGGGAATGCAAGGGCGGGAGCCTTTGGCGGGGTGTCCGGACGCCCGGGTGCAACCCCTCGGGAGTCGAACCAGGCTGTGCAGCGCCTCTCCGGCGCCGCCCGCCGGGACGCGCGCATCCGGCTCATCGGTGCCACGTGAGAGCTGAAGCCGGCCGTGATTGCCTGGCGGACGCCTCGGGACGAGATGACCGTCAGCTCCGGAAGGGTGACGGACACATCGATGATCTGCGCGATCGCTTCCATGCTCCAGGGGCCGGTGACCGCGATCCACACCATCTGTGGGATCGAGCGTCACACGGCCAGCCAGGCATGAGCTCGTAAGGGCGTTGCAGAAAGTCCGTCCGGCAGGGAGTTCGGCGTCCTGGAGGCGGCGCAGTTGCGCGACGATACCTGCTTCTTGAGCGCCGAGGAGCTCCTGCCGGACGGTGGACGTGTGCGGGACGAGGACGCCGGCCCGGGCACCAGGGCCGATACCGCCGGCGGGCCGTGCCGCATGCCCGGCGGTTTCCCGGCCGTCACGACGACGGCCGGGGTCGGGTGCGGCATCGCCGAGGGCGTCAGGCCAGGACCACCGGAAGGTCGAACAGGTCGTTCTGGGTGACCACGGGCTTGTTGCGGAGCTCCTCGCGGGAGACCGCGAGGCGCAGTCCCGGGAAGCGTGCGTACAGCGCCGGCAGGGCCACGCCCGCTTCCAGCCGCGACAGGGCCGCGCCCGGACAGACGTGCGGGCCGTGGCCGAAGGAGATGTGCCGGTTCGGGGTCCGGGTGACGTCGAACGCGTCGGCGTTCTCGCCGAACTGCTCCTCGTCCCGGCCGATCGCGCCGAAGGACACGATCAGGCCCTCGCCCTTGGGCAGCACCCGGTCCCCGACCTCGATGTCCTCGGTGGCGAACCGGATCAGCACGTGCGAGGTGGGGGTCGACCAGCGCAGCGTCTCCTCGATGACGTTCTCCCACGGCACCTCGCCCTTGAGTACCAGGGCCCGCTGCTCGGGGTGGGTCTCCAGGGCGACCACCGCGTTGACGATCAGGCTGATGGTGGTCTCGTGACCGGCCGCGACCATCAGCTGGAGGGTGTTCTGGATCTCCTCGGCGGTGAGCCGGTCGCCGTTCTCCGCGGCCGCCAGCAGTGCGCTGGTCAGGTCGTCGCCGGGCTCGGCGCGCCGCTGCTCGATGATGCGGCCGAACAGGACGCCGAGGTCGCCCAGTACCTGCAGGACCTCGTGGGGCGGCGTCTGCGTGGAGAAGAACTTGTCGAACAGGGCCTTCATCTGCGGCAGGTCGGCCGAGTCGACGCCCATCAGCCCGGCGATCACGTTCATCGGCAGCGGGTACGCGAACTCCGCCTTCAGGTCGACCGTCCCGCCCGCCGGGAGCTCGGCCAGGCGGTCCAGCATCCCCTCCGTCAGCGCCTCGATGTCCGACCGAAGCCGCTCCACCCGACGGGCGGTCAGCGCCTGCGCGACCAGGGTGCGCAGGCGGCGGTGGTCCTCGCCGTCGACGGTCAGCATGGACCGGCCCGGGTTGGCCAGGCCGATCAGCGGCCAGTCCAGGGGTATCTCCCCGCGCTGCCAGGCGCCCCAGACATTGATGTCCTTGACCAGCCGGGGGTCGGTCAGCAGCTTGCGGGCCTCGGCCTGCCGGGTGACGGCGTAGCAGGCGACACCGCCGGGCAGCACCACGCGGGCGAGCGGGCCGGCGGTGCGCAGCCGGGCGCTCTCACCGTCGAGGTCGGTGACGAACGGGTCGAGCACGATCGGGGCGTCGGCAGCGGCCCCGCCGTCGGCGGCGGTGTGGTCGAAGGGGCACGTCATCGGATGGCTCCAAGGGCGGGTGTCGGGGTGTAGGTCACGGGGAGGGCGGTGAGACCGCGCAGCCACGGAGACGGGCGACGGGCGAGGTCCTGCGCGGGCACCGCGAGGTCCATGTCGGGCAGCCGGTCGAGGAGGACCTCGATACCGGTGCGGGCGATGGTCTCGGCGATCTCCTGGGCCGGGAAGGGGCAGCGGTGCTCGCCGTGGCCGAAGGAGAAGAAGGCGTTGTTGCCGCCGGTGAGGGCGCCGCCCTCGGCCCGGACGTGCGGGTCGGCATTGGCGGCGGCCAGGCCCAGCAGCACCAGGTCCCCGGCGGCGATGCCGCGCCCGCCGAGCCGGGTGTCGCGGGAGGCCCAGCGGCCGGCCACGTTCTGGGTCGGGGTGTCCTCCCACAGCACCTCGTTCATGGCCTCGGCGACGCTGTGCCGGCCGCCCGCCAGGGAGGCCGCGAACCGGTCGTCGGTGAGCATCAGCCGCAGCGAGTTGCCGATCCAGTCGGCGGTGGGCTGGTGGCCCGCGGCCAGCATCACCATCAGGTCCTGGGCGACCTCGACGGGGGTGAAGCCCGACCGGTTGGCGAGCATCCGGGACACCACGTCGTCACCGGGAGCCGCCGACTTGGCGGCGAGCAGCGCGCCCATGGCGGCGCTGATGTGGGCCTGCCCCTCCAGGGCCCGCTCCTGGCCGTTGATCATGTCGTTCATGGCGGTGACCAGGCCGGGGCCCTGCTCGTCGGGGAAGCCGAAGATGCTGGCGAGCACGCGCAGCGGCAGGAGCATCGCGTACTCGGCGACGATGTCGCAGGAGCCCTTGCCGCACAGCCCGTCGATGAGCTCGTCGGCGAAGCGCTCGGTACGGGCCTTGAGGCCGAAGGGGTCCATGGCCTCCAGCGCGCCGGAGACCACCGCGGCGCGCTGCCCGTGGCGTTCGCCGACGGTGTAGAGGATCGACGGCTGGTCGCGGCCGATCATGGGCAGCAGCGGCCAGTCGGCGGGGATGTTGTCCCACTGGTTCCAGAGTCCGGAGTCGCGGGAGAAGAGCGCCGGGTCGCTGGTCACCTGGTGCAGCTCCCGGTAGCCGAGGACCAGCCAGGCCGGTATCCCGCCGTCGAGGACGACGGGGGCGACCGGGCCGTGGTCGCGGCGCATCTGCCGGTACAGGTCCTGGGGGTCGGTCTGGAACCGGGGGCCGCTCAGCGGAACGGGCTGCGGCTCGGGGGTGGTCACTGGGCGGGCTCCGGGGTCTTCTGCTGGGTCGGCTGCGGGGGTCGGGCGGCGACGGTCCGCAGGTGTTCGACGAGGGAGATCAGGACCTGCTTGCTGGACTCCCTGGAGCGGGCGTCGCAGAACACCAGCGGTACGTCCTCGGCGAGGTCGAGGGCCTCGCGGACCTCCGCCGGGGTGTGCGCCGGGCCGCCGAAGTCGTTGCAGGCGACCAGGAAGGGCGTGCCGTGGTGCTCCAGGCGGTCGATGGCGTACCAGGAGTCGGCGAGCCGGCGGGTGTCGACGAGGACCACGGCGCCGAGGGTGCCGGCGAACAGCCGGTCCCACAGGAACCAGAACCGCTCCTGGCCGGGTGCTCCGAACAGGTAGAGGACGTTGTGCGCGTCGAGGGAGATCCGGCCGAAGTCGAAGGCGACGGTGGTGGTGGACTTCCCGGCGATGCCCTCGGTCCGGTCGACGGCCTGCCCGGCCTGGGTCATGGTCTCCTCGGTGTTCAGCGGGCGGATCTCGCTGACCGAGCGGACCATGGTGGTCTTGCCGACTCCGAACCCACCCACGATCACGATCTTCAGACCGTTGTCGGCGGTGCTCTGCAGGGTCCGGCGCTGTACGGGCTGTTCAGAGGTTGCGGAGTCCAACGAGCACCTGCTCCAGGATGTCGGGGTCGAGAAGGCTGTGGGCGGTGGCACGCGGGTGCCGGGCACTGATCCGCCCGGTGTCGTGCAGGTCGGCGAGCAGGATCCGGACGATGGACACGGGCAGGCCGAGCTCCGCGGCGACCTCCACGACGGCCGTCGGGAAACGGCACAGGCGCAGGATCGCGGCGTGCTCGGACTGCATGCCGGGCACCGGATCGCACTCGGCGAGCACCAGGGTGACCAGGTCGAACGCGTCCGAGCCGCAGCTGCTGCGGCCACCGGTGAGGGTGTAGAGCCGGTCCGGGGAGTCGTCCCGGCCCGGCCTGCCGCGGCTCATCCCCGGGGCCTCGCGACCAGGTGCTCGCCCAACTGCTCCACCAGCTCGGCCATGTTGTGGCCGACCAGTCCGGCGTCGGCCTCCTCGTCGGCGATGAGCGCGACGTGGGCGCCCTCACCGGCCTCCACGATGAACAGGATGCCGCCGTAGAACTCGGCCATCGCGGAGCGGACGCCGCCGGTGCCGTCGCCGAACTCGATCGAGGCGCCGTGCGAGAGGCTCTGGATGCCCGCGGCGATCGCGGCGAGCTGGTCGGCCTGGTCGACCGACAGCCCCGAGGTCCGGCACAGCTTGAGCCCGTCCCGGGACAGGACCAGGGCGTGCCGGGCGCCGGGGGTGCGCTCCAGGAGGTTCTCCAGGAGCCAGCTGAGCGTCTCGTCGGTGGTGGTGCCGGTCATCGGGGATTGCCTTCCGGGTGGGGAGAGTTCGGGGACGCGGACTCGCGCGGGGGTACGGTCGGCTCGGAGGCGGGTTCGCCGGGGGCGGGCGCTTCGGAGCCGGGCGCTTCGGGGCCGGGCGCTTCGGGGCCGGGCACGACGGGGCCCGTCTGGCCGGTGCCCCGGACCGCCTGGCGGAAGCTGCCGAAGCGGGCCACGGATCCGGCGGCCGCGCCGGACCTCGGGGTCTCCGTGCGGGCCCGCGCGGCGGCGGCCTCGGGACCGTCCGGGTGGGCCGCGGCCATGGTGCTGCCCCGCTTGCGCCGGGGCAGGGCTCCGTCGGCGGGAAGGGCCGCTTCGCCGGGCAGGCCGTTGCCCGCGCCGGGCCCGTCGTGGACGGCCTCCGGCTCGCCGCCGGAGTCGGGGGCCGTCCGGGCAGCCGGGACGCGGGCGGGGGCGCGGTCGAGGAGACGGTCGCTCGTACGGGAGGGCAGCTGCCCGGGGGCCTCACCCGGCGCCGGGACCGCGCGGGCGGGCGCGGGCGGCAGGGCCACCGTGGGCGCGGCCGGCGTCACGGCCGGGGTACGGCTGATCAGGTCCTGCGGGATCAGCATCAGCGCGCCGGTCCCGCCGCGGGCGGAGGGCCGGAAGGACACCGTCAGGCCGTACTTGCGCGCCAGACGGCCCACCACGGCCAGGCCGAGCCTGGTCCCGGACAGGCCGGCCAGGTCCTGCGGGTCCGAGCCGACGGCGGCCTCCGCACGGCGCAGTTGCACGTCGCTCATCACCAGACCGCTGTCCTCCACGGTGATGATGACTCCGGCCGGGACCTCCTCCACGTACACGTGGACCTCGGCGGTCGGCGGGGAGAAGTTCGCCGCGTTGTCCATGAGTTCGGCCAGCGCGTGCATCACGCCCTCGGCGGCGTGCCCCGCGACGGCGGCCTCGCTCGTGGAGTGCAGCCGCACCCGCTGGTAGCCGCCGATCCGGCCCATCGCCCCGCGCAGCACCGACTCCATGACGATGGGCCGGGCCCACCGGCGCCCGGAGCGCGCGCCGGACAGCACGGCCACGGAGTCGGCCAGCCGGCCGGCCTGGGCGGTGCGGTGGTCCAGGTGCAGCAGGTCCGCGAGGACGTCCTCGTCGGCGTGCCGGTGTTCCATGTCGCGCAGGTCGGCGAGCATGCTCGTGGCCAGCGCCTGCATACGACCGGCTGCATTCGCCGCCGCCGCGAGGGCGGCTGCCCGGCCCGACTCGGCGCGGCGCAGGTCGGCCTCCAGCCGGGCCGTGCCGGCCTCGCCGGAGCGGACCAGCTCGGCGGTCCGCTCCGCGTGCTCCCGCGTCAGCCGCTCGACCGCATCGGCACGGGCGGCCTCCAGCGCGGCGGTCTCGGCCGCGTGCTGCTGCTGCCGGGCAGCGGCCTCACGGCCCGCCTCGTGGGTGACGTGGGCGAGGTACGCGTCGCGGGACGCGAGCTCGCGTGCCAGTGCCTCGGCCCGCGACCGGTGCTTGCGCGCGGTGCGGCTGTACCAGGAGACCGCGAACGCGGAGGCGGCCAGCAGGAGCACGCCGAAGCCGGCGAACCAGCCGAGGGGCGCCTGGACTCCGGAGGGCGCCGCGGCCACCGCCGCCGTGGCGAGCGTGCCGCCGCCGACTGCCGTCAGCAGCAGGGCGATCGCGGAAGGGCGGAAGGGGGTGGACGACGCCGACATCAACCAGACTCTCAGTACGGGCCTAAAAGGAAGGGCACGTTCCAGCCGTTAACGAGAGGTCACTATAAGTGAGTTGTCGATCAATTAGGAATACTGTTGATCGAATAGATGCCCACAGATGGCAGAACGGGCCGCCCGCCCCGCCCGCAACCCCACCGTGCGCGTCCCGTCGAGAAGCGGATCCGGCGGCGGCCGGGGCACATCATCGCCGCCCCCGAAGTGCCTGCACGGGCTGTGACGCACCCAGCTACCGGGCGCGGGCAGACTACGCACATGCAGCTCCCCGCCGAAGCCGTAACCACCACCGCGTTGCTGGAGGTCGTAAGGATCTCCGCACTCCCGACGAGGCAGGGCGACCCGTATCCCGGAAGGGCGGGCGCCCAGTGGATCGGGAGCGAGGCAGCCGGCGCCCTGGCCTTGATCGAGAGCCTGCCCGGCAGCGAGCAGCACCGCTGCGGCTTCTCGCCGGGCTGGAGCGTCCGGGCGTACGCAGACACGCTCGACCCGGTGCTGTTCGAGGCGGCGTTCTGCTTCAGCTGCCATGAAGTCCGCATGCATGGAACCGCCGTACCACCCGCACAGGCCACGCAGTTCTTCGACGCGGACTCCCCACAGGCGCGCGCCCTTCTGGCCCTCTTCCGCGCGGCAGCCCCGTAGCAGCCGGTCCGGACTTGGGCTGGCCTCTCGCCCCGAGCTACGAAGAGGACCCTTCCTCACGCCCACGGCCGACGGCGGCGGTTCTCCCACCGGACGAGACTGCTGCGCCCTGGGCCTGGAACCGCTGCGCGGCCCAGGGATCCACCGGCCTGGTACCGAACAGGCTGCGCAGCCGTGCGGATACGGCGGGTCTCAGGGCAGGCGGGCCCGCACCACATCGTGTGCGCCGACTCCAGCAGCTGCGTGCGGCGGGCGAAGCTCCCGCCCCAGGCCTGGCAGCCTGTCCCGCCGACGTTCCCCACCTCTGAGCAATGTGATCGTTTCGCGTCATGGCCAGGACCTACCCGTTCACCGCGCGACTTCCTTCTCGCGCAGCGTGGGCGTGGGGCGGTCACACCCAGTCGTCGGGGCCGGGGTCGCCGCCCTCTGCCCAGATCACCAGGCGTCGGAGGTAGTGGGTCCAGCCCTCGGCGTGGGCGGAGCAGGCGTCGGGGGAGGGGAGGCCGCTGTGCGTCAGCCGCAGCAGGGTGCCGTTCTCGACGGGTTCGAGGGTGATGTCCACCGTGCTGGAGCCGGGAGGTACGGCTGGATCGCCCTGGACCCAGCCCCAGGTGAATACGATCCGCACGGGCGGGTCGATCTCGATGAACCGCCCCGCGGCGACGTCGTCGCCGCGGACATTCGTCCGGTAGGCGCCACCGGGCTCGAAGCTGAACTCGCCGTTCTTGCCCATCCACGCGAGCCACTTGTCGTCTTCGGTGAGGAAGGAGAACACCGTCCGGGGGCGCGCGGCGATGTGCCGTTCGAGCGCGACCACGTCCGCATTCGGGTTCACCGTGTGGTCCTTTCCGACTGGCGCCTCATGCCGTCTGGGCGCAGCGTAGCCAGGCCACGGCTCCGCAGTACCTCCGCCACACCGGCTGCGCAGGCGCCGCCCACGTGCTTCGGGCCAACCTCCCCGGTTTCCATGCCTGGATGGATGGACTTGGCGTGCACCACGGCCGACGCTGTCGTCGGCGCCGCGCTGACCCACTACCTCTCCAGGAACCAGGAGCGTCGGCAGTTGCGGGCAGCGGTCATGGAACAGCTCCTCCGCGTCGCAGCGGTGCGCGACAGCGTCTGCGACGTCGTGCCGGGCTTGAGGGGGAGCCGTCGAGGCATTCGGCGGCGGCGCGACTCCTCGGTCCGACGCGTTTCGGGATCTCGGTGGTCCTGGCGGACGGCCGTGACACCGAGCAGCGTACTGGGAGCGGTGGGTGAGGAACGCTGTCGCGCCGAGGGCGCTGAGGACGACGAAGACGAGCCCGTGCATCCGGTCGCTTCCACGTGGCTGGTTCAACGGGGCATCCGCCCCGCGCACTTGCGGACTCGCAGGCACCGCCCGGCCCGCCTACCATCCCGCACATGCCGATCACTTCTCACATACCCGTTCTCCACGCCGGCAGGGAAACCGTCGTGCTCGTGGAGAACGATGCGCTGCTCGTGCGCCGTCCGCACGAGCAGACGCACATCCCGCTGGAGGCCATCAGCGGTGTACGCGCCGAAGGGCAGTCCGTCACGATCGAGCTGACGGCCGCGCCGACCACGGAGAAGACGCACGTCCACCAGGTCTGGGACGTGGTGGACGCTGCCGCCGCGGTCGCGTTCGCCGACGCCGTGAACGCGGCCCTGCCAGAGCGGACCGAGGAGACGGAAGCGATCGACGGCGCTGACCTCGTCTGGGGCGAGCGCCTTTACCAGCCGAGCTACCGGAACTGGCTTCGCGGGATGAAGCGCGGCGCGCTCGTCGCGACCCTGGTGGCCGTCGGCTCGTCCGTGCTCGTGGGCTTCACGGGTACCCCGGCCGCCCTGGTCTTCGTCATCCCGTTCAGCTTCTTCGGGATACTGGTCCTCGCGTTCGGCGCGTTCCTCGCGTACGCACCGGTCGAGGAGTGGTACCTGCGGAAACACGGCGTCCGGACAGTCGCCATCCGGCTCCAGGACCGGCCCGGCCGGTACGCGTACACGGATCCCGCCGGCCTGGTCCGCACCGTGCGGCATTCCATCCCGACCTGGAGCATCGAGGCGGCGTACGATCCACGCGACCCCGGCCGCGTACTTCCGCTGCGGTCGCGGGGACGTCGGATCCGGGAAGCCATCCTGGTCGTCCTCATCCTCGGTATCGGCCTCCTCTTCGCCGGCGGGGCCGTCGTGGCGGTGGTCGGCGCCTTCCTCGGCAGGTTCGACTACCTGACCAACACGTAGGATCCGTCCGCGGAACCGAAGCAACCTCACTTTGGAAATGAAGTTCAGGGATGCACATCCTGGAGGATCCATCCGATCTCTCGGCGCGCGCACAAGACTTCCTGCGCCGCTCGGCACGGCGTGAGCCTCCCGCTCGGTTCGGGCTGCCGATCGAGCTCTGGCAAGTGCGCGACCGCGCGGGCAAACTCGTCCCCGCTCCCATGGAGCTCGTCATCCGGTGCGAGGGATTCGCGATGAAGTTCGGAGGCCTGCGCTACGAGGTACGCCGTAGCTGGGTGGTGAACGGGGAGCGGTACGAGACTGCCCGCGGATGGGAGTACGACCACCTCGGTCTGCAGACGGCAGCGTGGCAGGACCCGGGAAGAGGGGGCTGGTACTTCGAATGGACCGGCGAGCGTGTGTCCAAGCCGTGCCGGGACTTGCTCCACACCGACGGCAGCGCGGGCACCGACATCGACGGTGGCAGTCCCTACCTCCCCATCGCCCCGTCGCTCCAGCATCTGATCGAATCACATGCCCTCACCGACACCATCGCGACGTGGAAGCCATGGCCCATGGACAGCCTCGTCTCCTCGGCCGTCGAACTCCTCGACGGCCTGGTGGAGGTGCCCGAAGCCTCATGGAGTTCCTCGCGGTGGCGGCTGTCGGACACCGTCGCAGTCATGGACTACGACAGCTGGGACCACGAGAATCCGAGCCGCCGGACGCTGGTCTGGTCTCGCGAAGAGGCCGGTCACCGTCAAGTGCAGGCAGCCCTGGACGGATGGCCCACCACGATCAGAGCGACGCCATGACCCTCGGTGGCACGACCTCGTAGAGGCGCCGGTCCCGGATCAGGCCCACAGGACATTCACCCTGCCGCGGTGATCTCCCGTACCGGTGCCGTACGCCTGGGGCCGGCCGCCCTGCGGCCCGCGGTGGACTCCCCAGCAGCCACCGGGAGCGGCCCGGCCCGCCCCGCCACCCGGCTCGGCCCTACCTCACCATTCGGGGCGGCGACGCAGTCGTGACCTTGTGACCTGCCCCCTGCGAAGCCTGCCCACGTCATTGCGGCTCGCCCCCCGGGGGGATAGCTCCGTTCGAAGTCTCGGCGTAGGGCCAATCTGCTGATAGCGCCACAAGACACTCAAGAAGTGCCCGGGATTGATCCCCAAACGGGTCGGAAGTCGATCACGCTGTCGGTCCTAATCGTTCCTTCGTTTCTGGTTGGCAAGGAGTAGGTGGATGAACGGAAGACGCGAAGCGCGTCTCGGTCCACTCCCTCGACGGCAGAAGTGGCTGAGCGCCGGAGCCGCTGCCGCACTCGCCCTCGTGTGCGTGGGTATGGCGGGGTCGGCGGCGGTTGCAGCTCAGCCTGCGAGCAAGTACGGAAAGACCACCGAGTTCCTGGGCGGCGGTGACTGCAAACCCGGGCCGAAGCCCCCGCGGCCCCACGAGAAGCCCCGAGGCGCTGTGCCCCGCGGGGATCAGGACCGGTGTCCCGAAGGCACGGGGCCCACGGGGCCCACCGGGCCGGCGGGGCCGACGGGCCCACCGGGGTCGACCGGTTCGATCGGCGCCACGGGCCCCAGGGGCCCTGCGGGTGAGCCAGGTCCGACTGGCCCCTCCGGTGTGGTGGGACCCGCGGGCGCCACGGGTCCTGTCGGGCCGTCGGGGCACGTCGGCCCGACAGGACCAACGGGTGGAACAGGCGCGACGGGCCCTCGCGGTGACACCGGCTCCGTCGGCCCGGCGGGCCCCACCGGAGCAACAGGCGTGCCCGGCCCTACCGGCCCGACGGGTCCTGGTGGAGCCACGGGTCCCGTCGGCCCCACAGGCGCGACCGGCTCTTCCGGTCCTGCCGGGGAGATCGGCCCTACAGGAGCGACCGGAGCCACGGGTCCGGCAGGCCCCGCCGGCCCCACGGGCCCCGCCGGCCCCACAGGCCCCGCCGGCCCCACGGGCCCCACTGGCCCTTCCGGCGTAACTGGTGACACTGGAGCCACCGGCGCGACGGGCGCGACTGGCGATGCGGGAGCAACCGGAGCCACTGGAGCAACGGGCAGCACTGGACCCACCGGGGCAACGGGAGCGACTGGGGCGACCGGCGATACGGGGGCCACTGGCGCGACCGGCAACACCGGAGCGACTGGCGCGACCGGCAGTACTGGAGCCGCCGGGGCCACCGGGGCGACGGGAGCCACTGGCAGCACGGGAGCGACCGGAGCCACTGGCGACACTGGGGCAACCGGCGATACGGGAGCGACCGGAGCCACCGGCAGCACCGGAGCGACTGGGGCGACCGGCGATACGGGGGCCACTGGTGCGACCGGCAGCACGGGGGCGACCGGGGCGACCGGGGCGACGGGAGCCACTGGCAGCACCGGGCCAACCGGAGCCACTGGCAACACTGGACCCACTGGCGCAACGGGAGCGACTGGGGCGACCGGCGACACGGGGGCCACTGGCGCGACCGGCAGCACCGGAGCGACCGGCAGCACCGGAGCAACCGGGGCGACTGGAGCAACCGGTAACACGGGAAACACTGGAGCGACTGGCGCCACTGGAGCAACCGGGGCAACCGGGCCCAGCGGATTGGCGACGATCACCGAGGTGCTCGGGCCTGTTGTAACAGTCGGCGACAACGGCGGGACCAACACCAGTACCGCTGTGTGCCCCGGGACGCAACGGGCAGTGTCCGGCGGGCATAGCGCCAACTCGTCATTGATCTTCCCCTATGCAAGCGGCCGGACCGGAACCAGTAGCTGGACGGTCTCATTCCGGAACACCTCGTCCAACGTGGAGGGGACCGCTCGGGCCATCGTCTACTGCGTGCCCTGACGCACCACACCCAGCACCCTCCAGCCGTTGCCTGCTCACCCTGCGCCCGCGGGGCGAGCAGGCAACGGCTGGAGGGCGACGGCCAGGCCGGATCGGAAGGACGCTGAACCGGACAGTGGTACCGGCGACGAGGCTCGGCCGGCTTTCCCCGAGCCAGGCCGCGCCGTCCGCGGGGCCGCCGCACGAGCAGCACGCAGACCGCCGCCACCGCTGAGGCCGTCACGCTCGCCGACAACGCCGCGCACCTGATCGGGGTCCTCGAAAGGGCCAAGCGGAACGGGCCGGTGATCCTCGTCTCCCACAGCCGCGGCGGCATCACGGCCACCGCGGCGGCCAACGCGCGACCGGACCTGATCGACCGCATCGTCTACGTCTCGGCCTGGTGCCCCGTCGACCTCGACCTCGACCTCGACCTCGACGTCGACGACTACTACGCCGAGCCGGAGATGGCCACGGTCGACACTGCTTCCCTGGGCCTGGCGCTGGTCGGCGACCCGGCCGGACTCGGTCTCCTGCGGGTCAACTTCCGCACCGCGAATCCCGAAGCCCTCGCCGCCTTCAAGGCGGCCTTCCTCGCCGACGGCACCGACGAGGAGTTCCTGACCTTCCTCAACACCTTCCAGCCCGACGAGAACCTGGACGTCGGTACCTCCGCCGACCGGGTCCAGGCCGAGACCTGGGGCCGGATACCGAAGACCTACGTCCGCCTGGCCGACGACACGAGCCTGCCGCTCGCCATGCAGGACCGGCTGATCCGCGAAGGTGACGCGCTGAACCCGGACAACCCGGACAACCCGGACAACCCGTACGACGTCCGCACCCTTGCGGGCAGCCACCTGAAGTGGCTGGTGGCCCCGGCGGCAGCGGCCCGGGCCTTGGGTGAACTCGCGGCACTGGCGGGATAGCCGGGGTGCCTCGGCGCCGGATGGGTCCGCCGGGTGCGCGGCTGGTGTAGGCGCTCGCCGCTCGTGACATGTCGATCCTGCGTGACCTGGGCGCTCTGGGCCGTCTTACGGCCTCGTCACCCGTGATCGGTTCCAAATCCGCGGCGCTTCCTCGCGAGGGTGAGGGCCGGAGTCAGACGCCTTGCCCGTGTCGGCCCAGTGCACCACGCTGGCCCCGAGCGCGAGGAGTACCGTCGAGCCCAGATCGCGCACCGATGAGATTCCCGAGCCGCGCTGGTCTGTCCGCCGGACACCTACGTACGGAAGGCTGGGCCATGCGGAAGCTGATCTACGGCATGAACCTGACCCTGGACGGCTACATCGCCGCGGCCGGCGACGACATCGGCTGGGGCGGACCGCCGAGTGACGAGCTGTTCCAGTGCTGGCTCGAGCACGAGCAGGCGAGTGGCCTGTCGCTGTACGGGCGCAAGCTGTGGGAGACGATGAGCTCCTACTGGCCGACCGGCGACCAGCAGCCCGGCGCCACGCCGGCGGAGATCGAGTTCGCGCGGAACTGGCGGGACACGCCGAAGGTGGTGTTCTCCTCGACGATCGACAAGGTCGACTGGAACGCCCGCCTGGTCACCGGCGACGCGATCGCAGAGATCACCCGCCTCAAAGCCGAGGACGGCGGGCCGATGAACATCGGCGGCGCAACCCTCGCCGGGGCGGCCATGCGCGCCGGGCTGATCGACGAGTACGTCATCGCCACCCATCCGGTCCTGGTGGGCGGCGGCACGCCGTTCTTCGCCGCACTGGACAGCTGGGTGAACCTGAACCTGATGGAGACGCGTACGTTTCCCGGGGGCGTGGTCCTGACCAGGTACGAGACGAGGCGCTGAACAGCGTCCCGCTGTCTCAGCGTCGTGTCTGACCTGCCGTGAATCACGGGGAGGGCGAGGAGCACATCCGTGACCCTGAACCGGTTCGTCCGCCATGGGTACGACACGGGGCGCATGGCATCGTCGGCTGTCGGCGGCGAGTTCTGGCTCGCGTTCTACACGAGCCACGCAGCAGCCGAAGCCCGGGAGAGCGGGCTCCCTGAGCTACGGACAGCCGCGGAGTGAGCGATGGCCGACGGGGCCGGACCGGGATGTCGTCCCCGGACGATGGGCGGCGCTGCCGGCACGCCTCAGAAGTGCCACCATTGGTCGGGCATGGAGGGGTCGCAGGTGTACTGGAAGGCCCTGCTGCCGTTGCCGGTGCCCTGGACGACCAGGCACTTGCCACTGTTGACGTTCTTGAGCATGAAGCCGGCTTCGCTCTTGATCCTCTCCCACTTCTGGTCTGCGTAGCTGTCGTGGCACTCGTACTGGAAGGCACCGCTGCCGTTGCTCGTGCCCTGGACGACCAGGCACTTGAGACTGTTCATGTTGCCCAGCATGTAGACACCGGGTGAGTCGGCCCAGAAGGCCCACTTCTGGTCTTTGTAGCCGAGGCAGCTGTACTGGTAAACGCTGCTGCCGTCGCTGTCGCCTTGGGCGACCAGGCACTTGCCGCTGTTCATGTTCGCCAGCCAGATGGCGTCCGCAGACGCGGGAGCCGCAGTACCGACGACGGCCACCGCCGCCATTCCGGCACCTGCCGCCGCGGTACCGATCATGCGGGCCGTCTTCTTCGCCAGCCGTCTCATGCGCTTCCACATCCTCTGTGCAGTCCGTTCAGGGTCTGGGCGTGTCTGCCCACGACCTGGTGAACCCGAAGGTATGCGTCGGCGGCTCGGCGCACTGTGCGTGGAGCGCAGGATGCGTTCGCGCGGAGCGCATGGGAGCCGCCCCCACCGCTCGCGGGCATGGTTGCGGCCGCTGAGAAGGACGAGAGGCGGAAGGAGACTTCGCCTGCATGCGGGAGAGGATCCCGGTCCACCGGCGTGGCAGACAGCCGGCCAGGGCAGCGGAGGCAGTCGGATAATCGCTCGCGCCCGCAGGGGGCGGCATCTTACGGTTGAGGTCGCCGGGTGGAGCAGGTCGGCAGCTCGCTGGGCTCATAACCCAGAGGTCGCGGGTTCAAATCCCGCCCCGGCCACCAAGGGAGGCGGGCCCGTCGTACGTATGCGACGGGCCCGCCCGCTGCGCGTGCAGAGGTGCAGCCATTCTGGGACAGCGCGGATTGCAGGGCGTCTTGGTTCGTGCGATCAAGTGGCTGGGTCGGTCTGCCGACGTGGGTGAGTACCGGTCAGGTCGGCGACTGCAACCTGGCGGTGCGCGATTGGTCAGCACAGCCGGCGAGCACCTTCTCGTATTGGCCGGTCAGCTGTCCGGGCCTCAGGCTGTGCGGGTGTGGGTCCGTGTGGTGAGATACCGGCATGGAGGCTGTGGTAGCCAGCTTGATCGCTGTTCTGGGCACCCTGTTGGGCTCGGTCATCACCCTTGCCGTCCAGCGCCGTACGAGTGCGCAAGCGGAGCTCTTCGCCCGCTCCCAGCAGCTGCGCCAGGAACGTCTGGCGACTTACAGCGCCTACGCAGGAGCTGTTACGGCACTCAAGCAAGCCACCGTCGCCCTCTGGTTGCGGCTCCAGGAAGCCCCCGACAGTCCCGAGACGCGACAGGCCTTCGCAGAGTGCGACCGACTTGGCGCCGCCGCAGAGAACGTCCAGTTCCAAGTCCGTCTCCTCGCCGCCGACTCCACACTCGTCGCCCTTGCCGCCTCGGCCTTCGACGCCATCGCTCCCATACGCGCAGCGCCCACCAGAACCGAACTGGTCAGCCGCGAGCAAGACCTGCAGGAGTCCCTCAACGCCTTCATGGCCGCAGCCACTACCCAAATCCATTGATCCACAAGACCGGAAGGATCCACGGAGCGGTGTCGGCCGTCGCCAACGGGCTGGTCCTCGACGGACCCCCGAGGTGTCCGCCCGGCATGGTCGTGCGGGAGGGAGTGCCGGCGGGGAAAACGGTTCGCGAGGCGAGTGGAGCGGATGGCAGGGTGCGGCGCATGGCACCTCAGTACGAGATCCGCGCCGACTACGATGCCGACACGGTCGTGGTCTACCAGGCGTACCCATCTGCCATCGCCGACGCCGCCCTGCAGGCGGGTCGCTTCGTCGCGCCGTTCTCGTTCCACAGGATGACGTGGATCAAGCCCTCGTTCCTGTGGCTGATGCACCGCAGCAACTGGGCGCGCAAACCCGGCCAGGAGCGTGTTCTCGCAGTGCGGATGACCCGGCTGGGCTGGGAGGAAGCCCTGTCGCAGGCGGTGCTCACGACCGGCGACCCCGCTGCCTTGGCCCGGGCCGCCGTGCATGTCCAGTGGGACCCTGAACGCTCGTTGCGCGGAGCCGCACTGAACCACTACAGCATCCAGATCGGTATCGGCCGCGGCCTGATCGGCACTTTCGCCGAAGACTGGACCGTCAGCCTCACCGACCTCACCCCCCGGGTCCGCAAGGCGGCGGCGCTGATCAAGGCCGGGCAGGCCGCCAAGGCCCAGCGGCTGCTTCCCGCGGAGCGGGTCTATCCGGTGCCGGAGGCATTGGCACGCACCCTTTCCGACGAGCGGCGCGGCGCCGCCGTCCCGGGCCGCTGAGCGGTGCAGTGACGGCTTTTCAAAACACCTGGTGAGGAGGGGTTTCCCGGGGGTTTCCCGTTTCCCGTTGTGTTGGGCGACCCGTGCCTCCTCGACGCGGAGGGGTGACGGGCCGCAGTCTCGGAGTGCCCGGCGAACGGCCGGTGCGAACACGACGAGCACCACGACCCGCGGAACACCGCGACGGAAACGGGGGAACGGACATGGCGATGCGGAGGACGGCGGGGGCTGCGCTGGCGGCGGTGAGTCTCGTGGCCGTGTGGGGAGGTCTTGGCGGTATCCCGGCAGCTGCGGCACCGGCACCGAAGGCGGCGGGGTCGTGCGACGTGCTCGCCACCGGCGCCTCCGCGGTGGCGGAGAGGGCTGTCCGGGCCGCATGCGAACAGATCGGCGTCTGGTACACCTGGGGCGGCGGCCACGGGCCGCAGCCGGGGCCGACGTACGGTCAGGTCGACCCGAGCGACCCGGACAGCGCGCACGACCCGGAGCGGCTGGGCTTCGACTGCTCGGGGCTGGTCCGGTACGCCTATGCCCGCGCGGCCGGCGGCGACCCGCTGGCCGGCAACGCGTACCACCAGTTCAACTCGCCGCAGGTGCAGCGGCGGTTCACGGCCGCCGAGGGAACCGTGCCGCTGCTGCCGGGGGACCTCCTGGCCTGGGGATCAGGGGGCTCCATCCACCACATCGCGATCTACCTGGGCGCGGGGAAGATGGTCGAGGCCCGGGAATCGGGCACCCGGATCACCGTGAGCGACGTGCGGCTGGGTGGGGACTACGCGGGAGCGGTACGCATGGCCGCGGCAGCAGCCCCCGGCACGTTCAGCACGTGGGGAACCGATGTGTGGACCCATGAGGAGCCGTCCACAGGGAGCCCGCGGGTGCACCGGTTCCCCGGCCCGACCACGGTGCGCATCGAGTGCCAGAAGCACGCCGAGCCCGTGACGGCGGAGGGGTACACCAACGACGCCTGGTCCTACCTGCCCGAGTACGGGGCGTGGATCACCAACATCTACATCAAGGGCCCTGCCTGGCTGGACGGCGTACGTACCTGCCCCTGAGTACAGATCGGACCGTTGATCAGGGACACCCACCACCCGGCTCCCGAGGGAGCCCACTCGAGGGGAAGCGTGTCCGTCCGCCCGCAGGGAGATCGCCCTGGGTCTCGCCGCTGCAGCCCTGGCGGGCGGCCTGAGGCTGGGCCACCGCCCATCGCCCATCGGCCATCGGCCATCGGTCATAGGTCGTCGGTCATCGTCCGCCCGTGAGGACGTCGCCCAGCGCGCTCGCGACCGGAAGACCTGTCAGGGCTTCGACCCAGTCCCATTCGCCGTTCGGATTCAGCTCCAGGAACACGTACTCCCCGTCGGGCGTCAGGATGAAATCCAGCGCACCGAACAGCAGGCCGTATCGCCGCAACAGCCGTCGGCAACGCTCGGCGACGTGCTCCGGCAGGTCGTGCACGAGGTGTGGTGCCTGGAAGACATCGCGACGCCAGTCGTCGCGGGTGACCTCCGCCGCCTGCGAGTCGATCGCCGCCGCGAGAACCCGGTCCCCGACGACCGTCACCCGGATCTCCAGCTTCTTGTCGATGCGTTCCTGCAGGATCACCGGGGAGTGCCGGACACCGTCGATGAAGGCGAGGTGCTCCGGGTGGACGTCGCTCGTGAAGACCTGTGCTCTCGGCCGCGCGGTTCGCCTCGGGACGGTTCACCCACAGCGCGTCCGCCGCGAGCGCGAGGAACCCGCGCAGTGCCGCGGCGGACTCGCGCTTGGCGAAGCGGCGGGCGACCGGGTCGGTGACCCGGGGGTCGATCTCCGACGGCTCCGGCCGCCTGTACCAGACCGCGCTCACCTGCTCCGGAACGATCAGGCGGCCAAGGCCGAGATCGAGCTGAGCGCTCCTTCCGTCGGCGCCTGCCCGCCGCCGGAGGCGGATGCGGGTGGGGAAGTCCTCGGTGTTCAGCCGGGCGAAAGAGGCCCCCCCCGGCGGTCGAGTTCGACGACCACCCGGTCGGCGGTCACGTCGTGCTTGTTGGTGACCAGCAGGATCATGCGCTAGTCCCAGGCGGTGTCGAAGTCGCTGTCGCCCTGGTAGTCGAAGCTCGAGTCCGGCATGTAGTCCGAGTCGGTGTCGCTGGAGTTGAAGCGGTAGGTGCCCCGGGTCGTGGACCGGTTGGTCGGCTGGGTGGTGGTCCGGGTGGTGGGACGGGACGTCGACCTGGTGCTCGCGCTCTGCGGCACCTGGTCGGGATGCACCCACTGCTGGCTGCGGGGGTCGTATTGCCCGGTGATGGAGAGCGGCGCCGGACCGGGCTCCTGGAAGCGGAGCAGGAACGGCATCTCGGCGATCGATGAATCGAAGTGTGCACGCATGGGGCAGGCTCCTTGGCGGACGATCGACCGAAGCAGTGCCTCTCGATTCATGGTAGGGCCGACGGTGTCTGACGGACAGCCCGTCGAACGGGCCGTGGAAGTCGGCCGGTGCGGGCACAGCTCATTTCGTCCGACAGGCGCCGACAGGCCGACGGGCCATCGCAACCGGCCCTGGCCGGGCATTACACGTGAGGTGGTGTGGCCCGTGCCGCCGTGTGCGGGGCGGGGGTGAGAGGGGCGCCGTTCAGCTCGGTCTCGCCGGTGAAGGCCCACCACAACTCTCCCTCTGGGGTGAGGTAGGGAGTCTCGCCGTCGATTGCGCCGCCGTGTTCGAGTGCATCGGCCACGGCGGTCAAGTACACGGCCAGGGAGGGCCAGCCGTCGCAGAAGTGGCCGCCGTCGTCGTGTGCCGCATGGCCGAGGCGGCCTCGGCCGGGGCCCTGGTGGGCTGTCGGCCACCACCGCTCACCAACGGCGCGAACGCGCCGCAATCGTCCGGGCCTGCGGGCCATCAGCCCTCCGGGCGCGCTGCTTGGTGAGGGGCGCGACGGGAACCGTCAATCGATGGCCTCCGCGAAGATGCCATGATCACGGGGCGGGAGCCCATCTGCAGCCCGCCCTTTGGTGACGAGGAGCCCGCATGTCGATCGAAAACGACTTCCCGGAATTTCCCTATGAGGATCCCCCCGGCTGGATCACCTGCCGCCAGAAGCCCTGGAATGGCGTCCTCGTCAGGGTGGACCGGCAGTCCTTCAAGGCCGGCGACAAGATCACCTTCGACGTCACAGTCTGCAGCGATGCCGCCGGGCCGAATCCGGCCGCGAAGATCCGTGGAGTGGTGAGCGTCACCGCTGACACCACCTCAGCCGACTACACCATCCCCTGGGCCGGAGTCCTGGATGCGGTCACCGAGGGTTCCATCACGGCCTTCTACACCCTCACCCCCGCCGACGGCGGCGGGCCCTTGACCTCGGAGGCCGCCATCGTCGACTACTCCCGTCACCAGCTTGGCGGCACGTAGCCGGACCAGGTGCCGGTGCGGGGACTGGCCGGTGGACGCGCGAAAGGCCCCGGGTGAAGCGCGAGGGGCTGACACCCGCCACGGCGGCGAGCTCGGTCAGCGAGAGGCGTCCGTCCAGGTAGCCGTTCATGTGGTCGACGACCCGGTTCGGCATCGCAGCGGGGCGGAGTCGATGAGGCCGTGCGAGCGTCCGGTGGCTCGCCTCCGATCCGAGGGCGACCGATGTCCGCGAATCGGTATTCAGCAAGGTATGCATCGATGCATACTCGGAGGCATGGCAGACACAACCGTGAAGATCGACACGGACACCCGGGACCGCTTCGCCGCCGTGGCCGCAGCCCACGGCAAGAGCGTGCGCGCCTACCTGGCCGATCTGGCCGTGGAGCAGGAGAACCAGCTCGCCTTGGGCCGGGCGACCGCCGCGTTCCGTGAAGCCGTCGGCCGGCCGGGCATCGCGGAACAGTTCGACCGGGAGTTCGGCGGCCTGCCCTCGTCCGCGCGCCGGGCGGCCTGACCCTTGGAACTGCACATCGACATCCGCTGGCTCCTGGACCGCCAGGAGGAGCTCCTGGGCAAGGAGCTGGGGGTCCTGGACTACTCCGGGCTCGTCGCCGCGATCGCCCGCCACCGCGTGAACACTCCCGCCTGGGGTTCTGAGGAACCCGACGCGTACTGGCGGGCAGCAGCTCTCCTGGAGCAGATCGTGCTGACGCGGCCGCTGCCGGCCAGGAACGAGTACTTCGGCTACGGCGTCGCCGTGGCCTACATACGGGCATCTGCCGAGCACGTGGACACCGCCTTCGAGCCGTGGCGCGACCTGATCAACGACATCCGCGCGCTGCGCCTGAGCGTGTACGACGTCGCCGACCGCCTGCGCTCGATGGAGCCGAGCCTCTGATCGCACCGGGCCGCAGAGGAACGGGGTATCAGGGCGCGCAGGGTGCGGCATGGGTGAAAACGGCGGGCGAGATCGAATGGCCACCCGGGGCTACTCTGCGGAGCGGCGTAGAAGAGCTGGGCGAGGAACCATGCCCCGACGCGGCAAGCTCACCACCGACGAGCTCACCGCCCTCCGGAAACCGGGCATCGACTGGCCGTGACACATCATCGTGCTCGTCGTTGAGCTGGGAGGTCAGCGAAGTGGGGCCCCGGGATGTCGTGACCCGGGGCCCGCGTCGTACCCTCTGGCGCAGGACGGCGGCGTAGCACGGACCGCAACACAGACCCTGACGACTACGACCGATGCTCGGCCCAGGTCAGGAGCACAACGCACAGGTGTCGCGCCGGCCCCATGCCATCACCGCCACCGCACGCGTCTGGGCCGGCGACGGCCAGTAGTACTCGTACGCCGCCGCACTCACCTTGCAGGATTCCCCTACACGGGCTTCAACGGACTCCTGTCACCCCCCCCATCACGATCTGGCGTGGGCAGGCAACAGGACAGGCGGCTGCGCCCAAGACCCGCCGCTCTGACACAGAGACGCACAGCTCCCACCCGCCAGTCGTCACTCAACGTATCCGCGTTACGGAATGCGATCCAGAACCTGAGTCTTGGCAGCAGTCGGTGGTCTGAGCGTTCGCAGAGGTTCACAGGAATGCCGGCACGGTGGTCAGCGAGGGCGTCCGGGCCGATCGCCAGTGCGATCAGCTTCCCCAGGCAGTCCGGCACGGTAGTCTCAGAGCATGCCGGCGGAGACATCAGTTGCGCACTTTTATGACGAACTGGCCGACGACTACCACCTGATCTACCCAGACTGGGACGCGAGCATCCGTCGGCAGGGGCCTCCACAAGTCCACGAGGGCACCGAGGTCGGTGGCGGAGAGCGAACCGCCACGTTCCAGCTCTGCACTGGCACGACGACGGCGAGCGTTACGACTTGGAGCACTTCCAACTCCTCCCGACCGGCGGAGAATGGCGCGTCCAGGTCCGCCGGACCACTTACTGGGCACTTGGCCCGGACCGACTGGCCGGCCTCGCAGCCGAGGCCGGGTTCGTCGACCCTGAGTCGCGGATGCCACGGGAGACGGGCTTTTTCCAGCCACTGCTCGTGGCCCGAGTCGGCAAGTAGCTGATCCCATCACCCGGCGCGGGACGGCTGATGTCAGCCGGCGTTGGCCCCCTGCGCCGCTCGGGTGTACGAGCTGAGAGGGCAGAACACATGACTGGACCGGATGAAGGCATCTCGATCACGCACCAGTTGCAGCCTTACGACTGGTCGAACGAGGAAACAGCAGCGTACGAGGCTGCGATCGAAGCGGTGAACGGGGCCGTCGGCGTCTACAGCGCGCTGATCGCCGCGGAAGAGGCCAAGCCGAATCCGGACCAGGGCGTCTTGGGCGACGCACATGCTGCCCGGGCCCGGCTTGCTCGCGAACGCGAAGCGCTGCGCTCCGAGGATCGCGAGCAGATTGCTGCTGCGCGTCAGCGCTACACGCGGCTCGCCCGCGAGGTCCGGGAACGTATCGCGTGAGCGACCCGAACGAGGACGAGCGCCACCACCTACCGGTGGCTGACCGGCTGGCTGACCTCCGTGGCACGATCCGTCCGGACCTTGGCCCATCCGTGGGGCCCGTCGGCATACCGGGATTCGGAGATTGGGGCTGAGGGGTCTTCCGGATCTTGCCGGCGCGTCGGCAACGCATGCGACGCCAGATACGGAGGGCCTGGACCGAATTCGGATACGACTCACGTGGAGTCTCGCGGCCGCAGTACGGCTGCACACCGTGGGAGCGGGCGGATTCCCCGCAGCTTCCAGAAGGGCGTCGCCCACGCGTAGGTGCCGCCTAGCCTTATGCGCATGGACCGCCTCCTTCATCTCAACCGCACCCTCGATGAGTTGGACCCGCCCCGCTGGAGAGATCCGGCTGGAGATGCGACCCACCTGGTCAGGAAGGTGCACGCGCTGCGGTGCATACCCTTGGGCGAGCTGCAGCCGGCGGACCTGCGCACACTGATCTCGCAGCGGGTGGGCCTGCCGTACGTACTACCGCTCGCGGTTCAGCTGCTGCTGGACGAGCCGCTGCTGGACGCCTACTTCTACGAGGGTGACCTGCTTCTCGCGGCGGTGGACGCGCCGGCTTCGGCATGGGCGGTGCTGCCGGAGCTCGCAGCGCAGCTGGGGGCTGTGATCGAGGCCCTGCCTGAGGCGGCGGTGACGGACCTGCCGAAGGGCGCCGCGGCGGACCTGACCCGCTTCGCGTCACACGGGTGAGCGAGGCAGAGTTCGTCTTCGCTGCTGGTGATCGTGGCGACCGCGGCCGTTCTTTCGGATCAGGTCGGGCTCTGTCACCTCAGGTGAGGCCACGGACACGCTCGCCGACGTCGGCCTCCAGGAGGAAGCGGGCAGCGGGACGCCCCGAGGAACGCCGACGTCATAACGGACGAGACGCCCCGCAACCGCGTCCCGATCCACCTCCGCCGGTCTGTCGCCCTCCGCACGCAGGGAGGGGGCTGCGGTGATCCGGCACGACGCATCTGGGCATGACTACAGGGACCGTCGACCAGGAGGAGAGACCTTTATGACCGCGGAGACTTGGGACAGGTTCGGCTTACGTTCCCATGGCGGCCCGGCGTGGGACCGGTTCGAGTGGACGCAGTACAACCAGCACGGACCCGGCATCGAGCTGATCACCACCGGACCCGGGACACGAGTGCTGGAGCTGGGGCCCGGCAAGGGCGACAATCTCGCGTTCGTCACCAAGACCGGGTCGACGGCCATCGGGGTGGACGTCTCGGCTGTCCAGGTCGAGCGGGCCAAGGCACGGTTCGGTGGCCTGCTCGACATCCGCGTGGGCCGGGCGGAGGAGTTCCTCGCGGAGAGCGAGGCGGAATTCGACAGCATCTACTCCGTGTTCGGCGCCGTGTGGTTCACGGACCCAGGCGTGCTGCTTCCCCTCGTCCGCCGGGCGCTCAAGCCGGGAGGCCGGTTCGCGTTCTCGCACCTGCCGCCCTCCGGCGAGTGCCCGGGGCCCCATGAGTACGACATGTACGGTCCGGACGACGAACTGTTGCCGATCACCCGCTGGTGCTACCGGCCGTACATGTGGGAGGCGAAGCTGCTGGAGGCCGGCTTCACCTCGGCAAGCGGACAGCGGCTGCCGTGTCCCCCGGAGAAGGAGACCATCGGAACCCTGATCGTCGAGGCCACTGCATGACCATCCACACATCGGCGTCGGCGCACGTCAGCACCGTGATGGAGGACGCTTCACCGTGCTGACGTGGCAGGGCGGCATGGGCCGGCACGCGTCCCCGGAAACGCATCGGGCATGGCTCGTCAGATTGGCCCGCATGGAACCGAGCCCGCGGCGACGGGATGATCCGCAGGACGGGTCCTGAGCACGCGTGTGGCGAGTCCTTCGCTTGCAAGGCGGCTCACGAGCCGGCCGCTCAGAACCCAATAGAACGCCTTGCCGCCTTGAAAGCGCGGCAGGGACCTCAGCGGCGCGACGCCGGACCGGCTGCCGTCCCCGTCCTCCCGGCCCGGACATCGGGCGCTTGATCTCGACCCTCGCGGCGCGGCTCCGCCGTGTCAGGAGTTCTTGGTCCTGAGGGAGTCGTCCTCCAAGGGCATCAGCAGCTTGCGGAGCAGGGAGGCCAGCTGCTGACTCTCCTTGGGGTTGAGGCTCTCGATGAGTTCGCGCTCGTTGGCCAGATGGCCTTCGATCAGGCCCTCGGCGATGCCGCGGCCCTCAGTGGTGAGTTCCGTGCGTACCAGGCGCCGGTTGTCGGGGTCGGTGGCGCGGGTGACCAGGCCCTTGGCGACCAGCCGGTCGATGCGGTGGGTGAGGGTTGCGGGGCTGATCATCGCGGCGCCGGCCAGGTCGCTCATGCGGAGGGTGTTGCCGCCGCCCGCGCGCAGGAGTGTGGCCAGGATGTCGTACTCCCACGTCTCCAGCCCGTGTTCGTCGAAGTAGCCCTTGATCCCCTGCTCAAGGAGCCGGGACGCGCGGAAGATCCGCAGGACGACTCCGATCGGCTCCGTGTCCAGTCCGGGGCGGATCGCGTCCCACCGATCGATGACCTCGTCCACCGTGTCGCGCATGGCGCCAAAGCTACCACCACGCTTCGACATCGAACTGTTTGACTGCGGCGCGATGCCTGGCTACCGTTCACCCGACGAAAGCTTTGATATCAAAGCGTTTGCGATACAACCTTTTGAAGTCAGGCATGTTCCTTCGCGGGACACGCCGCAGCGATCAGGAGAAGCCCATGCACTACGTGCTGTTCGTCCGCACCGACGACACGCCCGACAGCGCCCTCGGCCACTACCTCACCCACGTCGGCCCGACCCTCGACGCCTTCGGTGGACGGCTGCTCGCCTTCGACAGCCCGACCCGGCTGGAGGGCCCGTCCACGTTCACGAAGACCGCCCTGGTGGCCTTCCCCACCGACCGTTCGGCGCGCGACTGGTACGCCTCGCCCGCTTACCAGGAGCTCGTCGCCTGGCGGGTCGGGACGATGGGCCACGAGGTCGACGTCCACCTCATGGCCGGCCTTCCCGGCTGATCCCACCCGCCCTGGAGTCAGCGGCAGATCGCGTACGGCACCGCGAAGGCCCGCGCGCACGGCAGTGAGTTCGTCGAAAGGGGTCCGGTCGGCCGCCACACTCGTCTCCATCGGCGGGATGGCAATCTCCGCACCTGCCCAGGCGGCAGTGCAGTGCGAATGTGCCGTTGCTGGAGACGCCGCTGCCGGCCGGTGACCCGCTTGGTGGCCATGCGTCGGATGCGGACCATCCTGGACCGGAAGGCGAAGGCCGTCGTCGGCAAAGGGGTGGCCGGTCCGTGAGGTGGCTCCAGGAGACCCCGACCGCTGCCCCGGACCGGCTCCGGCGGGAGCCCGCTACGGCCTGAACGACCGGCGGGCGGCCCAGCCGGGTCAGCCGCCAGACCAGACCGTCCGCAGGGCGGGCAGGTGCCGCTTGGCCAACCGGACCCGGTCGCGGGCCGTCGTCCGGTAGTGGACCGCACGCCGGGCCGGGGACGTCTTCGGATGCTGAAGCACCAGCCGAGGCTCGTACGAGATGTCCCAGCAGTGGTCGATTGCCCGCCAGGCCAGGCCGGTCTCCTCGTGTGTGAAGAAGAAGGCGTCCGGCCAGCCGCCGGTCTCCTCCAGCATCGGCATCGCCAGGGCGTGCCCGCCGCCCAGGAACGCCGTCACCACGCTTTCAGGTCCTGTGACCTGGCAGCTCTGCGGATGGCCGCGCTCGGTGTGATCGATACCGGGCATGCGGCGGGCCTCCGGGACATGCTGGTGGTGCAGTGCGGTACGAGCCGAAGGAGAACCGTGAAGCTGTCGTTCGAGAAGCCCCCGGCATACGACCTGGGGCCCGATGCCGACCTCGGCATGTGGCTGGCGGAGTGGGGCGAGTACGCGGACCGGGTCGTCCACCTCGGTCCCGACGACGGCCGCAGCCACGGGCAGCTGTGCTGGGACGTCCTGGCCCCCACGGGACTGCTCGCGCCGGACTGCGGCCATTGCGGCCACGGGCACGGCGGCCCGCGCAGCCCGGACCAGATGGAAGCCGCGCTGGCGAGGCGGATCCCTGCGGACGAGGTGATGCCCTGGACGGCGGCCACGCTGGTCCGCACCCTCGCCTACCGGGGCGGGGGTGCGGACGGGTCGATGCGCCGCCTGGCCGAGGCCGTCGCCGGCGGGCTGGCGGAGCTGTTGGGGCCGGACGCCGACTGGCGTGCCAACGGCTACGCCGCCTACCGCGAGGGCGCCCTCGGCAACGTCACGTGGACACCGGTCACCGAGGCCACCTTCGACGCGGCCGTGGTGGGAATCGGCAACGGGCGTGCCGTGGTCGTCGTCGCCACGGACGAGGACTGAGCCGGCATCCGCGCCGCCCGGAACCGCACCTCGCCGCAATGGCGGGGCACCGAGTACGTCCAGTACGCGGGCTTGTCCAACAAGATCCGAAGGAGACGATCTACCGGCCGGCGATCGGGTCGGGCAGCGGCTTGCCTTCGCACGAGGCGTCCTCGGCCGGCATCCGGCCGTCGACGAGGAAGCCCTCGACGTACGCGTCCACGCAGGGGTTGTGCGACTGGTAGACGCCGTGGTCGCCGCCGCCGACGGTGATCAGCCGGGACCCGGCCGTCCCCCGGTGGGCCCGCAGCGCGCCCTCGTAGTAAGTAGCGGGATCGTGGAGCGAGTTGAGCATCATGATCGGCGGCAGCCCGCGTCCGGTGACCTGCACCCGGGGGGCCTGGGAGCGCGGCCAGGCGGCGCAGACCGAGGCGAAGGTCAGCTCGCGGGCACCGGCCATCGGGTACGCGGAGCCGTCGGCCGCGCTCCGGCGGACCCAGTAGGCGCTGTTGTGGTTCCACGGGGTGTCCTGGCAGATGACGGAGAAGAAGTCCGCCGCGAACTGCGCCCCCAGAGGGTGCTTCAGCTTCTCGGCCAGGGCTTTGCGGGCGGCCGGCGCAGCCGCCTCCGGGTGCTCCAGGACACCGAGCAGCAGCGCCAGGTCGGGGAAGCGGTCGCCGCTGTAGATGATGGAGGTGGCGGCGGCGTCGAGGTGGTTGGGGGTGACCGTCGTCCCCTCCAGGTCCAGCGGGTGCTCGCCCAGCGCGCTCCGCAGCCGCTCGTACGAGGCCTTGGCCTCCTCGGCGGTCCGGCCCCGGTGGTACGTCGCGTCGTTCGCGGCGAGCCAGGGCAGGAAGTCCTGTTCGAACCGGCGCTGGAAGCTCATCGGCTGGCCCGTCAGGAACTCCTGCCAACTGCCCGTGAAACCGATGTTGCTGTCGAGCACCACCCGGTCGACCCGGCGCGGGAACCCGGTCGCGTAGTAGGCGCCGAGGAAGGTGGCGTACGAGGGACCGTAGTAGGACACCTTCGACTCGCCGAGCAGCGCCCGGAACAGGTCCATGTCGTGCACGGCCTGGTCGGTGGTGATGTACGGGAGCAGGTCGCCCGACCGCCGCTCGCAGTCCCGTACGAAGTTCCGCGCCCGGTCCACGGTGGCGTCCACGGCCCGGGGAGAGCGGTCGCGCAGATCGCCGCTGGTGAACAGGGCGTCCACCGCGTCCTGGTCGGAGCAGACCACCTGCGTGCTGGCCCCGACCCCGCGCTGGTCGAAGCCGACGATGTCGTACGAGGCCGCAAGCTTGGGCGAGTACGCCGCCAGCCCCGCCGGCCGGCCCAGCCCCGAGGCGCCCGGCCCGCCGGCCGCCATCATCAGCACGCCCCGCCGCGCGGCGGGGTCCGCGGCCCGGTGCCGGGACACCGCGACGGTCAGGTCCGCCCCCGTGCCCGGGTGGTACCAGTCGCGCGGCACCTTCATGGAGGCGCACTCCAGCGCACCGGACTGGCACGGCTGCCAGTCGAGGCGCTGCTGCGCGTACCGCGCGGGCACGGCCGGCGCGCCGCCCTTCGCCGCGGCGGCGCTCGCCGGCGACGCGGGCAGGGCGGCGAGGGCGAGCAGCCCGCACGCGGCGGCCGTGGCCCACCGCGCGGGCTTCTTGAAGAGGTGCATGTGGGTGGTTCCCCCCGGTCGGAGCGATTCGGTACACCCCGATCCTCCGAGAACCCGGCCCACCGGACGATCCCCCCACTGCCCGTACTGGGGGTGGTGCCAGCACCACCCCTGGCCCGCCCAGGCCGCCTCGGCCCGTCGAGGCCGGAGGCGGCCTCTGAAGTCGGAACACCCGGCCGGCCTGCCTGCCTGGCCGTGCGCCGGGCCCCTCTGACCACACCCGATGGTCGATGGCCGGGGGAGCGCGGCCAGGCCTTTCTCCTTGCGAGGTCTCGCTCGCTGCGCGACGGCAAGGGTGATGGCTGGGGTGGCCTCCCTGGCTGTCAGGCCGGTTGAAGGCGAAGCCGGTGGCGGACAGGTGGGATCGGTCGACGGCGCACCCGATAGCGCAGGTGAAGCACCCGGTTGCTCTGAATCAGCACGTCAGGATCCTCCAACAGGTGCTGCGCGTGGACCGACCCGAAGTAGCGCTTGCCGGACCCGAACACGACGGAGACGACGTCCATGCGCACCTCGTCGATCAGGCCCGCGGCAAGCACCTGGCCACCGACGTCGCCGGCGGCGACCTCGACCATGCGGTCACCCGCAAGCTCCTGTGCCTTGGCCATGGCTGCCTCGACGCCGTTGACGACGTGGAACGGCGCCTCGGCGGCCCAGCCCTCGGGCGCCGGCCGGTGCGACACGACGACCACGTGGTCGATCCCGCCAGGGGGCAGTACGGCCGGGTGCAGTCGTACGACGTCTGCGACACCTTCAGCGCGCCGCTCTCGTCCAACGGGACGTCACCGCTGGACAACCAGTCCGAGGAGCCTGTCTCGCTCGAGGAAGGCCAGTCCTTCGCATTGCGTCACGATGGTCGCGCCGCCGGATCCGCCACCGTGATGCAGCTGGTGCGTTGAGCCTCACTCACGAACCGAGCCGGAGCCGGATCGCCGCGACAGAGCGGGTGTCTCACCGTCCCGGTGCCGGCCTCCTGGTACGTCACGCTCTGGGGCGGGTGAGGCAGTGGAGCCGCCGTGAGTCGACCGGTGTACTGATGCCCGGGTGGGGACTCGTGGGACATGGCCCCGCAACCGGCTCAGGTTCCGGGGAGGATACGGCGCGTTTCGTAGGCCCACATCGCGATCTCGACCCGGTTGCGGGCGCCGAGTTTGGCCATCAGGCTGGCCAGATGCGTCTTCACCGTGCTGAGGCTGATGTGCAGTGCATCGGCGATCTCGGTGTTGGTCAGCCCGCGGGCGACGGCCAGGAGCACCTGCTCCTCGCGGGCGGTGACGGGGGAGACCGGCTGGGCCACGGGCCGGCCGGCGGGCAGGTCCGCGAATGCCTGGAGCAGACGGACGGTGACGCTGGGCGCGATGAGGGCCTCACCGTCGGACGCCGACCGTACGGCCTGGGCCAGCAGGTCGGGTCCCGTGTCCTTGAGGAGGAATCCGCGGGCACCGGCGCGCAGTGAGCCGTACACGTACTCGTCGAGGTCGAACGTGGTGATGACCACCACGGCCAGCGGGTCGGCGACGCCCGGGCCGGCGACCAGCCGGGTGGCCTCGAGCCCGTCGAGTACGGGCATGCGGATGTCGAACAGGCAGACGTCGGGACGCAGTTCGCGGGCCAGACGTACCGCTTCCCGCCCGTCGGCGGCCTCGCCGACCACCTCGATGCCGGGCTGGGCGTTCAGCATGATCCGCAACCCGGTACGGATGATCGCCTGGTCGTCAGCGACGAGGACGCGAATGGACACCGCTCTCGCTCCTCGCTCTCGGCAGTTCGGCGTCGACATGCCAGCCCCGGTCGGTACCCGGGCCGGCTCGTAGTGTGCCGCCGAGCAGGGTCGCGCGCTCGCGCAATCCGGTAAGTCCGTATCCGTCGCGACCCCGGCCGGTGCGCCGGCCGTCGTCGCGCACGCTCACCCGTACCGTGTGCCGTTCCGCGGAGACCCGGACGACGAGCTCGGTCGCGTCGACCGCATGGCGCAGCGCGTTGGTCACCGATTCCTGCACGATCCGGTAGACGGCCGCGTCCACGGCCGGGGGCAGCGCGTCCAGTTCGCCGTCGAGCCCCAGGTCGACCCTGAGGCGAGCACCCGGGGTGCGCACCAGGCGCTCAAGATCCGCGACTCCGGCAGGGGGCGCCAACTCGGCGCCGACCCCGCGGTCGCGCAGCGCGGCGACCATGGCGCGCATTTCCTCCAGCGTGCGCGCCCCTTCCTCTTCGACCCCCTCCAGCGCCTCGACGGCGGCGGACGGGTCGGCGCCCGCGAGCACCCGGCCCGCCTGGGCGATGATCACCATGGCCGACACGTGGTGGGCCACCGTGTCGTGCAGTTCCCGGGCGAGCTGCTCGCGCTCGCGGGAGCGCACCTGGTCCAACTGCCGCTCGCGAGCGGTCCCCCGGAACCGCACGGCAGCCCCGACCACGCCGGGCAGCAGCAGGAAGACCAAGCCCACGACCTTTTCGACGACCGGGGTCTCGTCCAGGACGACACACAGCGTGCCGACCGAGAGGATCACCGCGCCGCCCAGCACGATCTCGCGTCCCGATCCCCACCGGGGCAGCGCGTACACCAGCACGAGCACGAACGCGCCGGCGGTGTACAGGCCGACGGGCTCGCGCGGTGCGGCGACGAGCGAGACCAGCGGAAGCACGGCCACCGAGCCGAACGCCAGCATCACCATCGCCAGCGGGCGGGTCCGGCGCCACAGCGGCAGCAGGCACAGCCATACGGCGAACACCACCGCCACCGGCCGCCACACGACGTTCTCGCGCAGGGTGGCCTCCAGTGCCACACCGGCAAGGCCCGCGGCGAGCAGCGCCCAGTCCCGCCGCACCCGGGCGGGCGCGTCGGGCGGCCGGGGTTCGGTCCACAGGGTTCGCAGGTCGTCTCTCAGCACGTACTCAGCCTAGAGACCGCGCGGCGCCGCGCATCGGCCGAAAGGACGGGTCGTCACTCCGACTTGGGGCCGACGGATCCGCGGCCCGCGGGCCGATGCCGCGGAGCGCCGTGGCGACGAGCCTCGGGATCGGCGGCCGTACAAGGACGGCCGACGAGGTGGTTGGAGGACCCGATGCTCTCGAAAGCCCTGTTGCGCCTGGGCGCAAGCGCCGCCCGCCGTCCCTGGCGGGTGATCGCGGCATGGCTGGTCGCCGCCACGCTTGCTGTCCTCGCCGCCGTCGCCTTCGGCGGGCGGACCGCGGACTCGATGACCGCTCCGGGGCTGGACTCCCAGCGGGCCGCGGAACTGATCGAGCGGGCCGGCACCGGCCAGGAGGGGATGACCGCCCAAGTGGTCGTCACCCCCCTCGACGTCGGTGCGACGTTCTTCGACCACGGCAGCGCGCGCACCGCTCTCACGCGGCTGCAGACCGAGGTGAAGCGGCTGCCGCACGTGCTCGGTACGAGTGACCCGGCGGGGGCACTCGACGCAGGCGGGGCCACCGCCGTGCGCGGCGGCCTCGTCTCGGCCGACGGGCGGATCGCGGTCGTCCGGGTGCAGTACCCCGACCAGAGCCGGCTGTCGGCCGAGGACCTCGACGCCCTCGTCGAACTCGGCGACCGGCTGCGCGCCGAACTGCCCCTGCGCGTCGAGATGGGCGGGAGCCTCTTCTACGCCTTCTCCGACCCCGACGGCGGCGTGAGCGAGTTGATCGGCCTCCTCGCCGCGGCCGCGATCCTGTTCCTGGCGTTCGGGTCGCTCGTCGCCGCCGCGCTGCCGATCGGCATGGCGGTCTTCGGGCTGACCGTCGGAGTTGCCACGATGACGGTACTGGCGGGGGTGACGGACGTCCCCGCCTTCGCCCCCGTCCTGGGCAGCATGGTCGGGCTCGGAGTGGGCATCGACTACGCGCTGTTCGTGCTCGCCAGGCACCGGGAGTACCTCGCGCGCGGGCTCGATCCCCACGAGGCGGCCGGTCGAGCGGTGGCCACTGCGGGGAGGCCCGTGGTCTTCGCCGGTGGCACCGTCGTCGTGTCGATCCTCGGCCTGGCGGTCGCGAACGTGCCGTTCATGACGGTGGGCGGGATCGCCGTCTCGATCGTCGTCCTGACCATGGTGCTCGCGTCGGTGACGCTGCTGCCGGCCTTCCTCGGCGCGGCCGGCCCGCGCCTGGGCCGGGCCGGCCGGATCGCCCGGGCTCTTCGGGAGGGGCGGCTCGGCCGATTCGGCCGATTCGGCCGGCGGCGGGACACGGAGGCGGGCGCCGTCCCCGCCGCCGGGTGGCGGCGCTGGATCGGGCACGTCAGCCGGCACCCGGTGCCGTACGCGGTCGGGGCAGCGGGGCTGCTGCTGACGGCGACGCTGCCGGTGCTCGGCCTGCGCGTCGGCCTGCCCGACGACGGGTCGCTGCCTCAGAGCCGTACGGAGCGCCGCGCGTACGACCTCGTCGCCGAGGGGTTCGGGCCGGGCACCAACGGTCCCCTCGTCATCGCCGCGGACCCCGCCGGTGATCCGGGAGTGCTGGACCGTCTCGTCGGGGCGGTCGCGGCGGATCCGGGCATCGCGTCCGTCGCGCCGACGCACGTCGACCGGGCCACGGGCATCGCGACCCTCGTGGTGTTCCCGACCACCAGCCCTCAGGACAAGGCCACGGCCGAGACCATCGCCCGGCTGCGCACCGACGTGCTGCCCACGGCGATCGGGGACGGCCCGGCCAGGGCCCACGTCGGCGGCGCGGCCGCGAGCCTGTCCGACGTCGGCGGACGCACCAGCCAACGCCTGCCGGGGTTCGTCGCCGCCGTGCTGGCGCTCTCGTTCCTGCTGCTGATGCTGGTCTTCCGCTCGGTCGTCGTACCGCTCAAGGCGGTGCTGCTGAACCTGCTGAGCATCGGCGCGGCCTACGGGGTCATGGTCGCGGTCTTCCAGTGGGGTTGGGGAGGCGCGCTCATCGGGCTGGAAGCGACGGTGCCGGTCGTGTCGTTCATCCCGATGTTCCTTTTCGCCATCCTGTTCGGCCTGTCGATGGACTACGAGGTGTTCCTCCTCTCGCGCGTGCGTGAGGAATACGTGCGCACCGGCGACAACGCCACGGCGATCGTGGAGGGCGTCTCGGGCACCGCCAGGATCATCACGTCGGCCGCCCTCATCATGGTGGCGGTCTTCCTGTCCTTCGCCGTCGCCGAGGACCCCTCCGCCAAGATGTTCGGGCTCGGCCTGGCCACGGCGATCTTCATCGACGCCACGGTCGTCCGCATGGTGCTGGTACCGGCGACCATGACGCTCCTCGGCCCGGCCAACTGGTGGCTGCCGGGGTGGCTGGACCGGATGCTTCCCCGCGGCCCGGTCGGCACCGACGACACCGATGCGGAGTCCACGGGTGAGACCCCTCATCCACGGCCGGTTGCCCGTTGACCCAACTCCTGCCCGCCCTTGGCGTCCGGCACCTCACAGCAGGTGGAGGTTCGCGGTGCTCGGCTCGGCCAACGGTGGCGCCGGTGGTCCAGCCGGTCCGTCAGGGGCTTCGGGGTGGAGCGGTTTCGGCACGGCGTACTCGTATGGTCCGACCTTGATCCGGCGGGTGGGGTGCAGCCAGACAGTGCCTTCCTGCCGAGGGAGGCTGCGCGGGCAGCCGTCGCGCAGGATACGGCTCCAGCGCTCGGCCTCCGTGCGGATGCCGGGCGCTGCTGGAACAACTTCCTCACCATCGGATGGCACACAGGGCATAGCGATTCGACGCCCGGCGGGGATTCTCCCCGCCGGGCGTTGGCGGTGACGAACTGGCCGGGTGACGATCATCCGACCGTGGGACGCCAGAATCCCGTGTTCCGATAGCGCCACCAGTAGAGAACCGTTCGGTCGACCGGCCACACGGCCTGCTGAACGCCCTGGGGTTCGAAGTGGTCGTGCTCGGGATCGACAGGCCGCCAACTCCGATCCTGCGGCTCGTCGTCCCGGGGTAGGCGGACATGCTCCACGGACCGCTCATCGCAGGCCCCGAATGCCTGGTAGTTCTGCTGTGCCTGCACCAGAGAGGTCCGATTGGCGCCCACTGCCCAGTCGGGCCAGCGCAGTTGTAGGGCATCGTCCTCCCAGAAGCACCGGGCAGATCTCGAAGGACTGCTTACGGAGTCACCCTGGTCGAGGCAGGACTGGAGCGGGAGGGGAGCCTGGGCCCCAGCTTGGACGGTGGGCGGGCCAACTGGCAGATCGCCGCGGCGCAGGCGTATCAGGGGAGGGCTCTCAGGGCTTGAGTGAACGTTGTGTGCTCCTTCTGGAACGACTCCCTCCGCAGGGGTTGACGGGGGCATGTGCCAGGCGGATCGTAGGTGTCTCAGCCGAACGAATGCTGGAGGTCCCGTGACCGACGAGTACTGCACCAGAGAACGGACGCTGCCTGTAGGTACCGCCGCGATCTTGGGGGCGGCTGGTATGGACCTGACGGACGCCGAGCTACTTGAGCGGTACCCGCGCGTGGCCGAGATCCTGGCACGTTGGGAGCAAGACGAGCGGGGGTGAGGCCCCCACCAGGAACCACTCCAGGCAGACGGCCTTCCCAGCTCCCCACGGGAGGGCCGTCGAGCTCCTCGCGCGACGTGTGACGGCCCCGATACGTTCGGTGAGGACTTTGAGCGGGTCGGTGGCTTCCGCGCCGGCGCCGGCGCCGGGGGTGAGCCGGCGGATCTCGTCGATCACCACCGGACGGGTGTAGGTGTCACAGCCCGGTGGTGAAGGCGCTTCGCGAGCCGTCGTATCGGCTCCATCGCCCGAATGCGACGTACAGCTCGAACAGGCGCCCTCCGATGATCGGCTCGCCGGGCGCCCTCGAGGTCGCTGCCAGTCGGTGTCAGCACGAATCCGGGCGGGGAGGGGACACGTAGATCGCGGACAGCACCCCGTCGCCGTCCACCTTGACCGGGACGGGGGCGGTGGTGTCCACCAGTTTCAGGTCGTACGGCAGGGCCCGCAGCGGGAGGTCCTCGCCGAGGTAGGCCACCGAGACCGTGCCACGACAGGCCGAGGGCCCCGGCGGCGCGGTGTCGGGCACCCGGCCGTCCTGCGGGCCGGCCGCGTGGGAGGCGATGCCGATCAGGGTGTACGAGTATGCGTAGCGGGCCCCGCTGACGACGTTGGCCTCGTGCGTCTTCTTCAAGTCGACCCAGTAGTGGGCGAGTTTGACCGGGACCGCCTCGCACGGGCGCTTGATGTCCTCAGGGGTGAAGTTCAGACCGGAGGAGTCCAGCGTCAGGCCCTTGGTCTGGTAGTCCCCGCTGGAGCTGCGCAGTTCCTTCAGGTAGCCGGTCAGCTGCTCGACGCTCATTCCAGCGGTCCGCACACACTCCTTGGGCGCGGTGGGCAGCGGGCTCGCGGCCGGGGCGGCGGAGCCGGTGGCGGGCGTGTAGTGCGCGAGCCCGGAGGGCTTGGGTGTCGGGACCTGGGCGGCAGGCTCGCCGCCTCCTGAACATCCCGAGACGGCCAGCAGCGCGGCCACGAGGCTGGCAGGCAGTACAGACAGCGCACGCGCGCGGTGCATGTGTCCCTCCAGGTGCGAATCGAGACGGCTTCCCCGGGCGGATCTTCTCAAGCGCGGATGGACGCGCGCAGGCGTTCGGATCAGGAACCGGGTCGGGGCTTGAGCCGATCTCCGGCCGGACCCGCAGCATCACCCCCCAGAAGAACACGCAGACCTCATCGGCGGGGCCAGCGCAGGGCGTGGCGCAGTCGTCGGCGGCGGGGTTCCGGCCCGGGGGGCGGTGCTTCGTCGGGGCTCGGTGGTGCCGGGCGAAGTCCGGCGACGCCCAAGTCCTCCGCGAGGAGGAGCAGCGCGGCCGGTTCCAGGCGGTGCAGCGCTTTCACGGCCGTCCACAGGTCGATGGCGAGGGCTTGCGCCGTCAGGCGTCGGGCTGTTGCGGGGTCAGCCGCGTTGGCCAGGTGGGCCAGGGTTCTGGCCTTGATCTCCGGGTGGGTGATCCGGTCGGCGAGCTGCTCCCCCCGCTCGGGGTGTCCGGTCTCGGCCGCCGCCCGGGCGAGAGAGGCGAGCAGTTTCCAGTTCCCGTGCGAGTCCGACGCCTCCAGGGCGTCTTCGAGTTCGGCGGCGGCCGCCGCCGCGCGTTCGTGATCCCCGGTCCTGGCGATCGCCTCGATGACCATCGCCAGGATGCCGGTCCGCTCGGACCCTCCGTCGATGGGGGCGGCGAGCCCTCCCGGGTCCCCGAGGACCACGACGACCGACTGCTCGTCTCGGGGCGCGGAGACCGTCTCGACGAGCGCCGCCAGGGTACGAGACCGGTCACCAGGGCCTCCGATGCCGCGGGCCAGTGTTTCGGCCTCGTCGACGAGCGCGGTGGCCCGGCTTGCCTGGCCCCACTCGGCGGCAGCCCGGGCCACCGCCGCCAGCGCCCGGGCCCGCGGCGCGGAGTCCTTGATCATGCGGGCGATGCGCTCGGACTGCTCGAGCCCGCCGGTACCGGCCACCGCCTCGGCCAGCGTGAGCACGATCGCCTCGTCCACCTGGTCGCCGGCTTCGGCGATTTTGCCCACGAGGCCGTCCACCACGGCCGATGCACCACTGCGGTCGCCGGATGCCTCTGCCGCGCCGACCGTCGCGCCGAGGGCCGCCAAGTGCGGGCGCGCGGTCCCGATGGTGGGGATGATCCCTGCGGCCCGCTCCATGTCGCCCGCGCGGGCGGCGACCTCGGCGACGACGGCGAGCGCGGTGTCGCGCTGGCCGATCTCGTCGCCGATGGTGCGGGCGACGGCTTCGGCGCTGTCGTAGTTCCCCGCTTCGGCCGCCGCGCGGACCACCGCGGTCCGGGCGATCACGTCGCGGGCGGGGTCCTGCACCGTCCCGGCGATCGCCATCGCCCAGTCGTGGTCACCCGATCGGGCCACCACGCCGGCCAGGGCGGCGAGTTCCACCTGCTGGTGCACGGGTGACCGGACCGCACGGGCCATCTGCTGGGCCTCCGAGGCCAGCTCGAACCCGCGGCGGTGGTCGCCCGACCGTACGACCGCCTCGGCCACTTCGGACAGGGCCCTCACTCCGGATCCCGGATCCGGGTTGGCCCGGGCGAAGCCCTCGGCACTGGTGTGGTCCCCGGCCCGGGCGATGGCCCCGGTGAGGACGGCGAGATCGTCCCCGACCTGGAAGGCCGAGCGGTCCTCCGAGCCGCCGAGGAGTGCGCCGACGGCCTCGGCCGCGAGCTTCGCCGCGCGCTCGAGCGCACCCGCCGCCGTGAGCGCCTCCAGCACTGCTGCCGTCGGACGCCACAGCGAGGCTCCGGTGATCTCGTCGGTGGCGGCCTCCGCCTCGGTTGCCGACCGAAGTGCCAGGGCCTGGTCCCCGTTGCGGGCCAACGTCTGTGCCACCGCGGCGAGGGCCGTCGCCCGCCGTGCGGGGTCACCGATGGCGCGGGCCACCGCCAGGGCTTCGTCGTGTTCGCCCACGGCGGCCAGCGCTCCGGCCAGTTCGCCCTCGACCAGTCCGGAACCTGCCAGGGCATCCGGGCCGACGGCGAGTGCCTCGAGTTCGCCGAGCCGGTCGGCGGCGCGTTGCCAGTCATCCGCCGCGGCCGCGTCCTTGACCAAGGTCGCCCAGCAGGCGGGCCGCTGGTAGTCCTCCTCGATCCGGCGGGCCGCCTGCTCGGCGGCATCGGCCAGCTCGGCGGCCCGCTGCCCGTCGCCGTCCTCGGCGGCGGCCACGGCTGCCGCGGAAAGAGCCACGGCCCGCTCTCCCGGCCCGGGGACGCTCTGTGCGACGGACTCGGCGGAGGCCCGGTTTCCGGTCTCGGCGAGGGCCCTCGCCACCTCGGCGAGCGCCCTCTTCGAGGCCGACGGTCCCAGCGACTCCGCCAGCGCCCGGGCCCGGTCGACCCGTCCGAGCAGTGCCCAGACGGCGGGCAGGCCCATGGGCAGCGAGGCGTTGCGTTGCGACAGGTTCACCCGGGCCAGGGCGACCCTGGTCAGCTCGCCGAGGTCCGGGCTCGCCCCGGCGAGGATCGCGTCCTGGGAGGCGGTGAGTTCGGCGAGGGCGGTGGCGTCGCCGCCGGTGGTGTCGAGCAGCCAGGTGTGGCGGCCCGGGTCGAGCGCCAGGCGGAGCATCCCGGGAAGGTCGTTGGCCGCACGCAGCATGCGGAAGTAACCGAGCAGCAAGTAACCGGGGGTCTGCTCGTCCCAGCCGCGCTCCCGGTGCCCGGCCACCCAGGTGTGCAGACGCTGTCGGTATTCGGCCAGCCGATCTCCGCCGAGGTCGTCAGCAGCCTTCCGCTGAAGCTCCTCGTGGGCGAGCAGGTAGACGTCCACGGGCGTCTCCGGTCCGGACCGGACCAGGGAGGGGCGGTGCGTGAAGGTCCGCCCGGACACGGTGTGGAGGGTCTCCATGATCTCCCACGGCTCGCGGGTGCCGGTGAGTTCCACCAGGTCCTGGACGGACAGACCGCCGCCCGCCGCCGTGATCAGGCCCAGCAGGTCCTGCTCGGTGGGCGTGCCGCTCAGCAGGCGCATCAGTTCCTGCTTGGCGGCGTGCCGGAGAACCTCGGCGTGCTCGGACGGCGTCAGCAGCCGTACGGTCTCCAACTCGCGCAACGGGTGGTGGTCGGGCACGTCCGACGGCAGCGGCGGTGCGAGGCGTCCGGACACGATGACGCGCATCCCGGCGGGCAGCCGGGCCGGGAGCAGCGCGGCGATGCTGTACGCGTCGGGGCCGACGGTCACCCCCAGGTCCTCGTCGAGGCCGTCCACCACCAGGACGAGCCGTGTCCCCCGTTCCTGGCAGGCGGTGGCCGCGTCGTCGAGCAGCGCGAGCAGGTGCGCGGCGCGGGTCGCCCCCGTCAGGTGGGCGGGCACGGGCCTGCCCAGCAGTTCCGCGAGCTGTTCCATGACGACGTCGATGAACGCCTCGCGGTCGCTCTGCCCGGAGTACCGCGCGGTGATGAAGAACGAGACGACGCGTACGCCCTCCGGCGGGTGGAGCACGAACCAGGACAGCAGCGCCGACTTCCCCGCCCATGCCTTCGCCCGCCACCAGCGGTAGGCACCCTCACCGGGGCGGGTGCAGAACTCGGACAGCTCGGCGAGCTCGGCCTCCCGGCCGAGCAGAAACCCTCTCGGGGCGATGGCTGCAACCTGGTAGAGGTAGGCCGACCGGGCCGGCTGGGGGACCCCGCCCACCACGTTGACCTGCAGGTTCCCGTCTCCGAACTGCAGCCCCGACCCCCAACGGGCGTCGATCCGCGGGGGTGGTTCGTCTCGGCTGTCCACCGGCTGCGGCCGTCAGTTGAAGGTGTTGGTCTGGGTGTTGTGGTCACCGACCTGCACGCCCTTGGCGCCGGACGCGTCGACCCGGTACCCGCCTGACCCTTCTCCCGGGTGGACCAGTGCCCACAGATGCTCGGCCGCCGCCAGCACTTCCCCGTCCTGGTCGGCGCCGGACGCGGTCAACTCCTCACGCAGCCGTCCCTCCCAGACGCCCGGCTCGACCCGCTCGGCGTCCAGCACCTCCCCGGAACGCGCGGGCAGCCGACCGCGCACCGCCTCGCGCAGCGCACCGTACGCGTCCCGCACCGCGCTGCCGGCCGTGTCCGTCAGCCCCGCCGACGCCCCGGCGGCCAGCGCCGCCATCACCAGCTCCACCCCGGTCATCAGATCCCCCTGTCGCAGTCGATGCCAAGCGTTCCACGAAATGGGCATGGGCGGGCAGACAATCGGGATGGTGGCGCCGCATACGGGTCAGGTACCGCATCACCGAACACGGGACTCCATGAAGCGGAGCACATGGAGGCGGCCACGTCCTTGGCGAGGCGGGGTGCGGAGGAAGCCCTCGGCAGCATGACTGGTCACTGGCGGACGGACAGTTCGTCGATCCGGAGCAGACACCACTTGCAGGTCTGCTTCAGCCGGTCCTGTCCGGAATCGGCCGGGGGAGACGTCGTACTTCACCAGGCCCTGAACGACCGTCGCGCAGTAGAAGCAGAAGTTGGTCGGCTGATCGGGCGCCGCCGGAGCGCGTGACAGGTGAGGCGAACAACAGCGCCGCCATCGCCTCCGATGAGCCCTTCCCCGAAGCGCACTTGTTCCGGCGAACCGGTGCACGGCGGTGCCGAAGCCCAACAGGTTCAGGGGACTCGCTCAGGCTTTGCGCTGCCACATGGGGCTGTAGGTCTGGTCGTAGTGCTCGATGACTTCGCGGACCGGGGTCAGTCTTCTCTGGTTTCGCTGGTTCGACGCATAATCCGAGACTCGACAGGACGCGCCAGGTGGCGTCGTCCGGCGCGCTGGGCTCGCCGATGACGGCGCCCCGACAATCAGCCAGCACCTGAACCGGGCAGCAAGCTGATCCGCCACGGGCGCCAGTGCCTCGCTGCACTGGTCGAGGGTCGGCTTCCTCGCGTTGTCAGTGGTGATCGCTAGTGTCGGCGCACTTGATCAGCTGAGGAGCGCGGACCCATGAGATCTCCGGCCGAACTGGACGACGTGCCGTGGCACGACCTGACCCATGCCTACGGTTCGGCCGAGGACGTGCCCCAGCTCATCAGAGCGCTCTATGAGGACGACCAGGAGACGGTCGACGAGGCGATCTACGAGCTCTACGGCAACATCCACCACCAGGGCACGGTCTACCCGGCCTCCGCCCCAGCGGTCCCCTTCCTCGCCCACGCGGCCTGCCATGTCCCGGGCAAACGCGAGGACCTGCTGATGCTGCTCGCCACGCTCGCCGACAACGGCCCAGGGGACAGCGAGTCGCCACACTGGCCGGGCAGCGTGGTTGCCGCGATCTGCGCGGAGCTGGCCCGGGTCTTCCCTGAGCTCCTTCCCCACCTCGATGACACCGATCGCGGCATACGGCGGGCGGTGCTGCGCGTGATCGCCGCAGTGGCCGGGTCGCTCCATGCCGAGTTGAGGGCCGAGGTGCTGGCCCGGGTCGACGTTCTGTACGCCACCGACCCCGTCGCGGCGGTACGGGCGGACGCGATGGTGGTCCGGGTGCTATCGGGCGGCAGTGAGGTGGAGGCCCTCGACAGCCCGCTGCCCGAGGTCCGCCTGGCCGCCGCGGTTCTGGCCGCCGAGCGGTCCGGGCCACCGTACGCACCCCGACTCGTGGAGATCCTCACCGAGGACGGTGCCGACCCCGACCCCGGGGACGACAACTACCCCTGGCCGGGCACCTCCTCACAGGACCAGCACCTCACCGGCCTGCTCAGCCAGGACCCGGACGCCGCTCTCACCATCGCAGCCGGCTGGATCGCGGCCGGAGACATCGGATCCCGCGGATCCTGGATCGCCCGGCAGATCATGGAGACCTGGCGCGGCCGCGAGCCCCAGGCCCTGGACCTGCTGCTCGCCGCCCTGCCCCATCAGGGGGAGGCAGGCGGCCCCGCCCATGGCCTGAGCACCATCGCCCGCTGGGTCCGGCACGTCCCCGAGCCGGGTGCCGCACTCCGGGACGCCCTGTACGAGTACGCACGCACCGAGCAGGGGGAGAGCGCCGAAGCCGCACTCCTCGCCCTGACGCACTCCCGCGATCCCCGCGCTCTGGATCTGGTTCTGGTTCTGGATCTGCACTGCTCCGGCGCTCAGACGCTGCAGGCGGCGGCCCTGTCCTTCCCGGAGGCCGGCGACCGGCTGATACCCGCGATCCGGAGCGCGCTGGCGGCAGGCGCCACGGGCAACGACGCCATCCATCTGGTCGCCGCCCTGGAACGGTTCGGTACGGCTGCCGGGCAGGCCCAGCCCGAACTGGTCGACTGCCTCCGCACCGGCCGCGGTGCCGTCGTCGCAGCCCGCTTGCTCGGGCGCGTCGGCACCCCGAGTACGGAGACCACCAGCGCGCTCCTCGAGGCCGCCCAGAGCACCGACGCCTCGCTCAGCATCGCGGCGGCCGTGGCCCACTACCAACACACCGGCGAGGCCGACCCGGCGCTGCGCACCTTCGAGACCCTGCTCGCGACGGCGAAGGGCCCGACCCACTGGTACCTGGCCGGCCTCACACCTCTCGGCAGCGCTGCCGCCCCACTGCTGCCGACCATCGAGCCGCTCCTGACCGCCCGCTACGACTGGACCCGTATGGCGGCTGCCGAAGCACACCATGCCATCACCGGGTCCCCCGACCGAGCTGTGCCCGTCCTTGCCGAGCTGATCTCCGCTGCGCCGGTCGGGCTCAGCGCCTTGAAGGCTCTTGCCGCCATCGGCGAGGTCCCCGAGCACCTTCGCCCCACACTCCGGGCCTTCGCCTTCTCCCCGCTCCGTTTGCTGAGCGACACGCCCTTCTCGGAGGAAACCCATGCGGATGAGGAACTGCGTGCCCTCGCATGGAGGCTGCTCACCGACGGGTAGGCAGGCCCGGCTTGGTCCGCGGACAGAAGTCGGGCTCATCGCGCATCCCGCCGACTGCGAGGTAAGGGGGGTGGTCTGGGTCGCTATGGCGGGGCCGTGCGGTTGAAGACGCCTTCTCGCAGATCGGCGACACGGTGCGAGGTGACCGCTTCAAAGGCGGGAGCCGGTGGATCAGGGGCAGGTCTCGTCGGTTTTGGCGACGGTGAAGGAGAGGGGCTGACCGGTGAGCGCTGCCCCGGGCTTGGGGTCCTGGCTGCACACCTTCCAGTTCGACTCCTGGAGGACCATGCGGCTCTGCACCGCGTCCTTCACGGTGATGCTCGCGTTCGACGGCAGGGCGCCGCGGACGGCCTTCATGCCCTGACCCACGAAGTTCGGCATGGTGTCGCCGGCAGGCTTGGGAGCGGGTGCGTCGGTGGCCGGACAGGTCTCTTCCAGCTTGACCGCGCCGAAGTCGATGCTCGTGCCGGTGTCGATGCTCGTGCCGGCGGCCGGGGTCTGGGAGCAGACCTTCCAGTTCCGGTCGAGGGCCTGGAGCCTGTCGCGGCCGAGTGCGTCGTGGGACTTGAGGGCGTGGAACCCTGCGGCCTGCGCCTCGTCCTGGGCGGTTTGGAGGCCCTTCCCGACGAAGTTCGGGAGCGTGGCGGTCTTCCCGGCAGACGCGGCGCTGGAGGGCGCGGAAGAGGCTGCAGGGGCCGGTGCGCTCGTCGCTGCGGGCTTTCCGTTATCGGCGGCCTGGGGGTTGCAGGCGGTGAGGGCGAGGGCGGTGGCGGCGGTGAGCAGGGTGATCGTGTGGTGTGAGCGCATCGCGCCATGTTCGCCGGGGCTGGGAGCCTGTGTGATGCCTGTGACCGGTTTGTGATGTGTGGGGCTGCGCGTGGTGATGGGTGCATGAGGGTGTATCTCACCCGCTGCGTCGGCAGTGACAGGTGAACAAACGCCTCCGGAAGTCGGTGCACGGTCACTTGACGCGGGTGGTGGACCAGCGAAGAGCCCCGCCGCACGGGGGACGTTGCGGCGGGGCTCTTCGGTGGTGCGCGCCATTGGGTGGGAGGTTGACGCGCTCCTCCAGGTGGTGCTCACGCTACGCCCGGCGTGGCTGGAATAACACCCTTCGGGGTGGCTGGATTCGCGACTTTGGTGTTTCCGCCTGGACCTGGGTGCAGCCGGGTAGTGGTCGCCGTCCGAAGCGTCGCAGCACATAGCCGTTCCAACGGCCTACAGGGTCGGGACGGCGGTCTTCGGGAAGACCCCGAACGCATCCTTGAAGCGGCGCTCAAGCAAGGGGTGTGAGGACGCAGCCGCCATCCGGAGGGGATGACGGGGCGGAGAGCGGAGGTCAGCGCTGGCGGAGGGACGTCACAGGGGCCGAGCCAACGCCCGGCACCGTTCGGCACGGTCATCCGGCATGCTCTGGCCATGACTGATCTTCAAGAAGCCTGGTCGCAGTGGCTGGCGGAGCTGGATGACGAGGCCCGAGTAGCAGCGATTGCCCTGCGGGACCGCTTCACCGAGGTGCATGCCGAGGATCCCGAGGAATGGGCTATGTCCGAGATCAGCGAAGACATTCCCCAGATGGCCCGCTACCTCTTTCTGAGGCGGCTCTGGGCCGATGCCGTCAACTCCTGGGAGCAGCCGGGCGCTGTGGAGAGCTTCCCGGTTGCCCACAGGATGCTCGGCGCGGGCGCCGAGCGGCCCGACCTGGTCGGTTTCGCCCGGGCCGTCGCTGTGGAGACGATTTCGTTCGTGCTGTACGCCCTGGATGAGGGCTGCGACAGCGTCGACACATCTCACCTGCCTGGCTGGCGCCTTGAGGAAACGGATGCCACTGACGGCCACGCCCTCACCGGACGTCATGTCGCAGGCCTTCAAGAGAGCCTCTTGGAGACCGATCCGTCCGGGGAATGGGGCGAGGGACTCGGGGAATGAGCCGTCCACCTGTTCTCGGCGGCGCGAGCTCGTCGGACGATCCGGTAGGGGGCAGGCGAGTTCCGCCGTGTGAACGCTCCGGACTTCCGGACTTCCGGACTTCTCACGGGCGCCGGTCGACGGCTCCGACATCCGGGCGTTGCGAGGAGGAGCCAAGACCGGGCGACCCTGTCGATCGGGGCAGGACGGGCAGCAGACATCACTTGACCACCGATGCCACGGGCATCCTGCTTGCCGCCACCCTGACCGGCGGCAACCGCAACGACGTCACCCAGCTCATCCAATTCCTCCAGGCCGTACCGCCAGTGCGGGGTAGGCGGGGCATGCCACGGCACCGACCGGACGTCGTGCCTGGTGAACGTGGCTACGACCACGACAGGCACCGCCGACTTGCCCGGGCCCTTGGTGTGTAGCCGCTGATCGCCCGCCGAGGATTCGAGCATGGCTCAGCCCTGGGAAAGCAACGGTGGGTCGTGGAGCGCACATTCCCACCTGCCTTGGCAGGCGTCGGTACCCATCCTCGTGAGGGTCAGCCGGTGAGCGCGGCCGGCTCGTTCAGGTGCGCGGCCGCGGTCCGCCACGCACGGGTCACCGCGGCCCGGGCCCGGGCCGTACGTTCCCGGTGGTCACCGGTCAGGTGGACCGGTGCGCCCACGTGCACGTGCAGGCCGGGGCGGCGCAGCGGTGCGGTGGCCACCCCCGCGAGCTGCTTGGCCACGCTCCCGGACGTGATGCGACGCGCACCGGCCTGGCCCAGCGGGACGACCGGCGCACCGGTCCTCTCGGAGAGGCGGGCGAGCCCGCTGCGGAAGGCCTCGGGGGCGGCCTCGGCTGCGTCACCGCGCCGCGGCAGTCCGCCCTCCGCGTAGATGAGCACCAGCCGGCCCTGTCCGAGGGCCTCCGCGGCCGTGTCGAGAGCCGCCGCCGCCCGCCGGTCCCCGCGGAAGACGGGGATGTGCCCGCCGCGCGCCAGAGCCCGCCCGAGTACGGGCACCCGCCACAGACCGGCGGCCGCCATCACGACCGGCTCGACGCCCAGTCCGCGCAGGGCGGCCAGCACGATGGCGGGATCGGCGAGCGACGTGTGGTTCGCTGCGATGATGCTGCCGGTCCGGAACGCGGTCACGGCATCGGTGTCGCTGGTCACCGACAGCCGCCCGAAGGCGGGCAGCAGGGTGTCGGCGATGGTGCTGAGCATGAAACGGGTCCCTCCCGGTCCGACGGTTCGGCTTCCATCGTCTTCGCGGGCTGCCCCGGACCGCGTGAGTCGCCGTACTCGGGCTGGTACTCATCCCGGGCGCTGCACTGCGGGTGAAAACACCCAGGCCGGCCCCGACCGGGTTGCTACGAGGGACACGCTTCCTGGACGGGACGCGCCGCCACCGCGGCCTACTACGCGGAAACCCTTCGCCAGATCGACGCCGGCTGGAGCACTGAGCAGATCGGACGGGCCTGGGACCAGAATCCCGTCCCCGAGCGCTACACCCTCGACCTCTGGTTCGTCCGCGACTCCGAACCCGGAGAAGACGAGGACGAGGAGCTGTAACGCCGGGCCGTCACCCGCGACCTGCGGGGCCGCGTTTGCATCCGGCGGGGCTTGGCCAGGTACGGTCCCATGGCCAGCGAGGCATCGGGCACAGCGTTCCGGGACCCGACCGACTGTCTACTGGTACCAGTCGTCGCCGCCTTCTGCGAGTGAACGGCCCAGGTAGTCCTTCAGGCCCCCTGCCACCCACCGGCGGCTGTCGGTCTCGTGCTCCCAGACGAAGATGTCCGGGCGCTGGGGTGTCTGCACGAATGCGAACTGGTCCCCGCCCCCGTTGTCCCCGAAGAAGAGGAGAGCGTCGAAGGGCATGTACAGCTGGGCGAAGGAGCCGTCGGAGCGGAAGAGAAGGTTCTGTTCGACGATCTGTTCCACGGGCCACACGGTGTCCACCGCGGTACGTCCGACGATTCCGTTGCTCTCCAGGAGCAGCTGTCCCAGCTCGGCGGGCAGCCCGCGTCCGAGACGGTGCTCGGCGTCAGCGAGGGCTGCCGCCTGCGCAGGACTCCGGAACTCTGCCTCGGGAAAGGCCTCAAGAGCCGCATCTCTCCACATGGTCCGCAGCCTACCCAGCGGCCGGCGGATCCTGGACAGACGGAGTCGACCCCCGCGCCGAGCCGGGACAGAGAACTGCTGGCGCTGCTGCCCCTCTCCACGAGCGCTACCCCCGAGCGATTGGCCACCCGCCGTCCGGGACCGTCTCCTCGCCGGTACACCCGCGCCCCGGAGCCGCACCGGAGTGTCCGAACCGGAGACAGCAGCAAGATGCCGGCTCGCGGCAGATGGCCAGGAGGTGGTCGGCCAAGCCGTACAACACGCTGCGCTTCTTCGCCGAGTTCACCGGCGTCACCAACCTCCGCATGGCAGGCATCATCGCGGAGGCGGAGCGCAGCGTCCGGATCACGGAGGGCGCATCGGACGGCCTCACCGTGGCAGTGGTCGGTGGCGGGAGGGAGATCTCCTTCTGCGCCACCGCTTCCCGGATCACGCACATCCGAGTCGAGCTCCGGGGCGGCTTGCAGCGATCGTCCGAGTCGGCCTTTCCGGGTACTCCCGCGAGCCGTGCTGACATCGTATGAGCCATGACCGCGACAGACGACACATCCGAACCTGACAGCCCCGTCCGCAGCGCCTATCCGCCCCTGGTGGAGGCGGCGTGGCTGTATCGGGCAGATCAGGTGTGTTTGGAGGACCTGCCGATGACCGCTGCCCAGGCACTCGCCGTGGGAATGGACACGCCGGCCCTGTGCGAGCTCGCTGGTCTGCCGCGTCATGCGGACCCCCGGGACATCCGTGACACATTCGAGCGGGCCCTCGAAGACATGGGGATCATTCTGCCCGATCACCACCCGTCCCGACGCTACGCGCTGCGCAGGCTGGCCATGCGATGTGCCGCCGGGGAGGCGGACCTTGCCGAGTTGGTATCGGACGAGTGGTCGGAGATGCAGGTCGAGACCGCTGAAGAGCAGGCATTCGTGGCGCTGCTTCCGCCATGCGGGTGCTGCATCGAGTACACGCTGGGGCTCGACAATGCGGCATGGGAAGCACAACTTCAGGTCGCAGCGTGTGCCTTGGTCTCGCATCCCACGGTCGGGCCGTGTTTCTGACGAGTGCGCCAAGAAGGCATTTCTGGGCGCACATCTGGCGTCCGGATCCTGGAGAGCACTGAAGCAGGATCATCGTGCGGAGGAGCTCGAATCCGGCTCGGCCGTAGGGCTGCCGCTTGATCTTCTTCGTGCTGTTGACGGCGCTTTCGATGCTGCCGGACCCCCCGCCGGCCGGCGGGGGCTCCGTGGCAGGTACTCAGGCTCTGGTCAGCCAGCCTTCTTCAAGACCGCCCAGAACGAACCCGTTCTCGAAGCGCACCCTGTATCTGATCTGAGCGCCGACTCCGGCGCCGGCCCCTCCGGCCTGGATGATCTGCTGACGGAGGTTGTCGATCACGCCGGCCGTGAAGCCGTCGAACTGGACTCCGCGTACTTGCCGTTCGAATTCCGCGAGCCCCTCCTGGGCCAGGCCGCCTGCTTCCTTTGCCGAGCTTGTGACGATGCCCTCCAAGCCCTCGGCCAGGCACAGCGGACCGGGGAAGCCGATCCTGCCCGCCGTGTCGTTCGCGGTGACCTGCACATCCCTGGTCAGCTTCACCTTCGCGCCGGTCTCGTACGGCATGCGAGTACCCCCTCGTTCGATCTTGGCCGTGACCATGGCAAGCGTAGTCGGGACACCATGGAAGGAGTGGGTGTCCGGCGAGATCAAGAGCCCGGGCACCGGGTGCACCACGGCCCTACTCCACCGGTCCTGCACGGACGGGCCTGCCCCGCCTGGCGCAGTCGGTCGCCCACATGGTCTGCCGGACCACCCGGGCGGAAGACTGTCCGGTCGCCCCCACCGGCGGAACGCCCTGTGCGCCGTATGACCCGGCGCCGCCAGGCCGGACGCGACGCAGCTGACCACGGCCGTCAGCGGGACCACAGCAGGGCCGGTTCTCGCATCGTCAATTCGTCCGCCAGTGCGTGGCGACCCGCAGCACCCGGTCCGCCGGCGACGGCTTCCGCGGTCGGCACCGGCCCGGCGAGTCGGCACCTTCGACACGCAGTTCGGTCGCCAACTTGCCGAAGACGCGGGGATTCAGACCGGTGAACGGAGCTGTCCCGGCAGCGCAGCGCAGCGCAGCGCAACGCGACGTCATCGGCTCCCGGCGATCGAGGCCGCCCGTGCCAGTCGACCATTTCCATAAGCTATGAATATAAAAATGCTATGCTTCGGACATGAGTCGTCAAGACGCCGCTCCTGGCGCGTCCGCCGCCATCGGGGCAGCCCTCTACGGCCTGGCCACCAGGGCGGTGAGACGCCTGCCCCGGGACATGAGCCTGACGTCCGCCGCCACCCTGGCCACCCTGGACCGGACCGGCCCGCGGCGCATCACCGATCTGGCCGCGGTCGAGGGCGTCACCCAGCCCGCGATGACCTCCCTGGTCCGGGTGATGGAGGAATCCGGCCTGGTCGAGCGGCGGGGCGACGCGTCCGACAAGCGGGTCACGCTGGTGTGCCTGACCGAGGACGGCGCCTCGTATGTCCGGGCGCGGCGCCAGGCGGGCGTCCACGCGTTCGAGCGGTTGATCGGCGAGCTCACCGGCGACGAGGTCGAGGCGCTGGTGGCGGCCCTTCCGGCGCTGAAGCATCTGGCAGAGCTCGAGAGCCAGGACCGCGGAGGGCCGAAACAGTGACCGGGCAGCCGGCCGACGGGGTCCCGGTGAAGGCGTTACCGGTGGCGCCTTCCGAGGCGCGGTCGCTGGTCCCCGCCCTGATGTTCATCCCTCTGGTCGTGGCGGCGGTCGGCAGCCTCGGGGCGCCGCTCATCACCAGCGTGGCGACCTCGTTCCACGTCACGCTCGGCAGCGCGCAGTGGACGCTGACCGTCGCGCTGCTCAGCGGCGCCGTCGCCACGCCGGTCCTGGGCCGGCTCGGAGCCGGCCCGCACCGGCGGGCCACGATCCTCGCCACGCTGGCGGTCGTCGTCGCCGGCAGCGCGCTCACCGTGCTGCCGCTGCCGTTCGGCTGGCTGCTCGGGGGCAGGGCGGCCCAGGGCCTCGGGCTCGGGCTGACGCCGCTGATGATGGGCGTGGCCCGGGACCACCTCCCCGAGGAGCGCAGTACGGCCGTGATCGCCCTGATCTCGGTGGTCTCGATCATCGGGGCCGGCGTCGGCTACCCGCTGGCCGCACTGTTCGCCGAGCTCGGCGGGGTACGGGCCGCCTACGGCCTCGGCCTGGCCGTCACCGCCGCCGCCCTCCTGACCGCGTGGCGCTCCGTGCCCGAAGCCCCCGAAGGCCGCTCCGCCCACATCGACGTGGCGGGCGCGGTCGTCCTGGCCGCTGCGCTGCTCCTGGTGCTGTTCCTCGCCGGCGACCGGAACCTGTGGAGCCGGCACCTCGCCGTGACGGCGGGCCTCGCCGTCGTCGCGGTGGTGCTGCTCTGCGTCTGGGTCGTCATCGAGCTGCGCAGCACGACGCCCCTGGTCGATGTGCGGGCGGTGCGGCACCCGGCGGTGGCCGGGGCGAACCTCGCCATGTTCGTCGGCGGTATCGGCATGTACCTCCTGCTCACGCTCATCACCCGGTACGCGCAGACGCCGCACGGCGCCGGCTACGGCTTCGGGCTGACGACCTTCGTCGCCGGGCTGGTCCTCGTCCCGTTCTCGGTGCTGGGGTTCGTCGCCGGCAAGCTCACGCCGCGGGTCCGGACGCGGATCGCCGACCCCCTGCTCCTGGCCGGCAGCGCCGTCGTGGTCGGCGGCGGGTTCGCCCTGTTCGCGGCGGCCCGGTCGGACCTGGCCGAACTGTTCGCGGCGATGGGCGTGCTCGGCTTCGGCGTCGGCGGCTTCTCGGCCGCGATGCCCGGCGTCATCCTGGCCGTCACCCCCAAGAGCGAGACGTCGAGCGCCATGAGCTTCAACTACGTCGTCCGCAGCGTCGGGTACTCCCTGGGCAGCGCCATCGGCGGCCTGATCCTCGCCGCGGGCACCGGCCCCGGCCGCCTCTTCCCCGACGACAGCGCCTACACCACCGCGGCGCTGGTCGGAATCGGCGCCATGGCGATCACGACGCTGACAAGCCTCGCTCTCGCCCGCCGACGCCAACCCGTAAGTCAGATGCACTCATCCCCACACTGGAGGTTCCATGCCCAAGGGCTACTGGGTCAGCGTCTACCGCACCATTTCAGACCCCGAGAAGCTGGCTGCTTACGACAAACTGGCCGGTCCGGCCGTCAAGGCCGGGGGCGGTCGGGTCCTCTCCCGTGGCGGTCAGGTCGTGGCGCATGACGCCGGAATCGCCGGGCGCACCATCCTGATCGAGTTCGACAGCTTCGAGCAGGCCGTCGCGGCGCGCGAGAGCGCGGCCTACCAGGAGGCGCTGGTCGCCCTCTCCGACGGTGTAGAGCGCGACTTCCGCATCGTCGAAGGCATCGACTGACCGAGGTCCGGCCGGATCTTCCACCGGCAGCCCGCCCGCGCCGCGCGGCCGGGGCCCGCGCAGCGGACACGAGACGGCAGAGCCGTCCCCACCCCTCCGCGCTCTGCGCCGGCAGCGTCACCCGAAGCGGGGGTTCCACCACGTGCGTGCCGCCCCGTACCGGCGTCCGGGGTCGCGAGGCCGACGGTGGCTTCGCGGCTCAGGGGCGGCGGCGACGTCGACGCCGAAGACGGGACGCACCCCGGTAGCACGGGCGGCCTTCGCGAAGCGGACGGCGCCGGCCACGGTGTCGCGGCGTTCGATCGCCGCACGGTCGCGGACGTCGAGCCCGTCGGTGCCGCCGCCCGCGACGAGCGCGGCCATCGCGCCCCGCTCCGTGAGGAGCGCCAGGACGGCCTCGGCCCGGGCCCGCTCGTCACCGTCGGCGCCGGCCGGGTCCCCGAGGTCACGGAGACCGCCGAGGGTGCCCGGACCGCTGGAGTCCTCCTGCGCGTCCAGGGTGCCCAAGGTCGGGCTTGCGCTTTCCGTTGCGGCAACTTCTACGGTCATGTGTGTGGCCGGAGAGACCGGCCCGGCGAGGGGGGCACCGGCAAATGGCCTGGTCGATCGCGCAGGTGGCGCGGATGTCCAAGGTGACATCGAGGACGCTGCGGCATTACGACGAGATCGGTCTGCTGCCGCCGGCATGGATCGGGAGCAACGGGCACCGCTACTACGAGGAGGCGGATCTGCTGCGGTTGCAGCAGATCCTGCTGATGCGGGAACTGGACCTGGGGCTGCGTGAGATCCACGCGGTCCTGGACAGCCAGCTCGACCAGGTGGCCGTGCTCCGTGAGCACCACCAAAGGCTGCTTGCGGAACGGGACCGGCTGGAGACGCTGGCCCGTACGGTCGGCCGCACCATCGCCGAACTGGAGGAAAGTGAGGACAAGGCCCGTATGACGAAGATCAACAAGCCGGAGAACCTGTTCGAGGGGTTCCAGCCCCCCTCCGAGGCCGAGGCCGAGGTACGGGAGCGGTGGCCGCAGGTGTGGGAGCAGTCCCGGCAGGCCGTCGAGGCGATGACCGCCGAGGACACGGAGCGCCGGCAGCGTGAGGTGACGGCGCAGATGATCCGTATGGCGGAGTTCATGGTGGCCGGCACACCGGTATCCGACCCTGCGGTTCAGGCCGAGGTGGACGCCAACTACCAGGGCATCTGCCGGTTCTGGACCCCGACCGCGGAAGCGTACAAGGGAGTGGGCCAGACCTATGTCGACGACCCGCAGATGCGGGCCGACTTCGACAAGATCGCCGACGGTCTCGCCGTCTACCAGCGCGATGCCATGACCGTCTACGCCGATACACGGCTGAGCCGGGTCTGACCGCACGCGACCAGGGGCTGTTCGGCGGGGCATGAGCGCAGCCTGAGGCGAACGGCTGCGCTCATGCCCCCGAATCCGGACCCGGGACCCGGGCTCCGGCCCGCCTGCAAGGAGATGTGCCTGCTCGGTGGTGCTCGCATTCGGTTGCGATACTGCGATCAGTGAAGTCCCGGGTGTCCGGGTGACGAGGCCGGGAGACCAGGTGGCGATACCGAAGCGTCCGGAGCCCTTGGAGCCGTGGGTCGAGCCGGCTGCCGAGGCCGGCGACGTAGCCGCGATGAAACGGCTCGGACAGTACCTCTGTCAAACCGGGAGCGCAGGCAACGCTCCGGCCGAGAAGTGGCTGTTCGCCGCTGCGGAGGCCGGTGATGCCGAAGCGATGTACTCCCTGACCCGGGTCCACCACGACCGGGCAGTGAACGCGACTCCGCATGGCCAGGACCACCACCTCACGGCTGCGTCCTGGTGCAGGCGGGCCGCCCAGGCAGGATGGATCCCGGCGATCCGGAGCATGCCTGTGTACGCGGCGGATCAGGATGAGCGCGAGTACTGGCTCCGGGAAGCCGTGGAAACCGGCGACCCCTGGGCGCCGTTGAACCTCGCCGGCGTTCTCGACGAGAGGGGACGGACCTCCGAAGCGGAACACTGGTACCGCAGAGCCGCAGATGAACCCGGCGGGATCGGCCTTTCTGCCCGTGACTCCCTGGGCGACTTCCTCTTGAGGCAGGGCCGCCTGGAAGAAGCCGCAGAGTGCTGGAAACAACTCGCAGAAGCAGGCGAACCAGCAGGCGCGTGGCACCGGGCCTACGTTCTCGAGAAGCTCGGTCGGCCAGAGGAAGCCGCAATGTGGCGTCAGCAGGGGGACGCCCTGCAGGCTGCCCAACGCGCCCAGGAACTCGACTGTCCAGAACGGTAGGACGAGACCTCTCCCCGCCCCCCCGGCGGCGTATGAAGGGGCAAGGAGTACGACACCGCAGCTCCAGGTGGCGGGCACTGAGTCCGGCCCGCGATGTCTCCCTTGCCCCCTCCGTCCGCCGACCAGCCGTCACACCGGTCTTCTCATGCACCCCGGCGCAGCGCGGCGGGATCGCCGGTCTTCGATAGAGGTGAAGTGTCCCCTCACGCGATGGCGACCTGCCTTGGTGCCGCCCCGGGCCGCCATACGTGGCACGGGGGCCTGCGGCTCGCCCACGCGACACCGGGTTCGGCACGTGCGTCCGCGGCGCAACTGGACGGGGCGGTCAGCCGGTCGTCCCGGTGCGGCGGGAGCGGACCAGTACCAGTCGGCTGAGGACCGCGGCGATCAGCCCCAGAACCAGGGCCAGGGCGCCACCGATCACTCCGTTGCCGGTGCCGGGGCCGCCATCGGCGACAGCCAGATTCACCGCGCCGACGACCAGGCCGAACAGCCCCGCCACCAGGGCCACGCCAGCCCTTCTCCTCCCGGGGCCGTTGCCGATTCGGCCGGTGGAGCGGGCCAGGGCCAGTGCGCCGATGACCACGCCGGCCAGTGCCACCAGCGCGGCCGTGGTGCCCACAAGCCGCCCGGTGGTCAGCTCATAGGCGTCGGCGGCGATCGGCTGGAGTGAGGCGTGCGCGGCCACCGGTGCGGCAAGCACGTAACGGACGGACATGGGGTGCTCCTTCTCCTCGTACTCCTCGTACGACTTCTGTGGCTGGATGCCGTCCGAATCCTGTCCGCCGGTCCCACCGCGGGTCGTCCCGCAGACGGATGCATTTTGCGCTGCCGCCGACGGCGTACGCGGCTACCGCGAACGCGGCAGGAGCCGCGTGTGTACCGCGGGCGCGGTAGAGGGCCGTTCCTCCGTGAGCGGGACTCGCCCGCACAGCCCTCTGGCTAAGGTGCGCCCATGGGGAAACGACGGTTCGAAGTGCCGGCTGCTGTCGAGGACTGGGCGATCGCCGCGGGCGTGACGACGCTCATGCTGGGCACCGGATGGTCCGCGACGCACCCGGGCACGGCAACCGACCTGCTCGGCTACGTGCTGCTGGCGGTCGGCGGCCTGGCGCTGGTCGCGCGCCGCCGGGCTCCGGTCGTCGTCCTGGCCGTCACCGGATTGTGCGCCGTCGGCTACCAGGCGGCCGGGTTCGACGTCCTGGCCGTCGCATACCTGGTCGCGGTGTACGGGGCGGTGCGGGCCGGGCACCGCACACTCGCGGTGACGGCGTCCGTGATCCTGCTGGTGACCCTCCAGCTCACGGCGCTGGCCCTCCGCGACGGGCCCGCGGGCGCAGTATCGGTGCAGGCCCGCGGCACCCTGGAGCTCGCCTGGCTCATCGCCGCCTTCGCCGCCGGGGAGGCGGTGCGGCAGGCCGAGCGGCGGGCGGACGAGGCCGAACACACCCGGGAGGAAACGGCGCGCCGCCGCGCCGACGAGGAACGGCTGCACATCGCGCGAGAGCTGCACGACTCGCTCACCCACCAGATCTCCGTCGTCAAGGTGCAGTCCGAGGTCGCCGTCCACGTGGCCCGCAGACGCGGCGAACAGGTACCGGAGGCCCTGCTCGCGATCCAGGAGGCCGCACGTGAGGCCAGCCGGGAACTACGCGCGACCCTGTCCGTGCTCCGCGACGACGACACGACCCCGCCGCGCGGGCTCGACCACGTCCCCGACCTGGTGGAACAGGCCCGCGGCATCGGCCTGGAGACGACACTGGCGATCGAAGGACAGCGGCATGGCGTACCGGCCGCGGTCGGCCGGACCGTCTACCGGATCATCCAGGAGTCGCTCACCAACATCGCCCGGCACGCGGACGCCGGCACGGCGTCGGTCCGCATCGACTGCCGTCCCGACGCCGTCACCGCCCGCATCGACGACGACGGCAAAGCCACCCCGGACACCGCCCCGGTGCCCGGCGTCGGGCTGCTCGGCATGCGCGAACGCGTCACCGCCCTCGGAGGCAGTCTGCGGGCGGAACCCCGGGCCGAGGGCGGCTTCACGGTCCTGGCCGAACTCCCCGTGGAGCGCACCCCGTGATCCGTGTCCTGCTGGTCGACGACCAGCCGCTCATCCGCAGCGGATTCCGCGCCCTCCTCGACCTCGAGGACGACATCGAGGTGGTGGCCGAGGCCGCCGACGGCGAGGAGGCCCTGGACCTCGCCCGGCTCCACCTGCCCGACATCGCGCTCATCGACATACAGATGCCCGTCGTCGACGGCATCGAAGCGACCCGGCGCATCGCCGCGGACCCTGCACTCGCCGGGGTGCACGTCGTCATCCTGACCAACTACGGCCTGGACGAGTACGTCTTCGACGCGCTGCGCGCCGGAGCCGCCGGATTCCTCGTCAAGGACATCGTCCCGGACGACTTCCTGCACGCCGTCCGCGTGGCCGCACGCGGCGACGCCCTGCTCGCCCCCTCGATCACCCGCAAGCTGATCGACAGTTACGTCTCCCAGCCCCGCGACACCGGTGCCGAGACGGGGCTGGAAGAGCTGACCAGCCGCGAACGCGAGGCCGTCGCCCTGGTTGCGCGAGGCCTGTCCAACGACGAGATCGCCGACCGCATGGTGATCAGCCCGATGACCGCGAAAACCCACATCAACCGTGCCATGGCCAAGCTCCACGCCCGAGACCGCGCCCAACTCGTCGTCTTCGCCTACGAATCAGGCCTGGTCGCCCCGCGCAGCTCCTGACCCCACGGGCGACAACTACCGTGGACCGACCGGGGATTTGGCTGCCTTGTGGTCCTGAGGTAGACCCGGGTGCCGGCGCAGTGGTGGTCGTTTTCGGGCTGGTGATCTCGGCTGCCGTTCGGCTCCGTCGAGCAGGGTGTCAGCTGGCGGGCAGGACCTCGGGGTCGGCCGGGCCGGCCTCCTGCCGTTGACCATTCCCACGGACCAAACCCACGCCCTAGACTGCGACCGCTCCAGGACCTGGCGATCATCGGGAGGGCGTGCGAGATGAAACGAGCACTGATCAGCGCATTCGCGGCCGTGGCGTTAGTCGTGTCCGGGGGGAGTGTCGCCACCGCCTCCGACGGCACTCCGCCGCGCACCACGCACGGCCCTTGCCAGTACACACAGACCCCGGACGAGCCGCCGGCGCGCTCCGTTCCGCTGCCGCCTGACCCGCGGCGCACCCCCAGCCGTGGCACGGTTGACATGGCTGTTCCGACCAGCCAGGGCCCGCTCCCGCTGCACTTGGACCGGGCGAAGGCGCCGTGCACGGTCCAGAGTTTCCTGCACCTGGCACGGCATGGGTTCTACGACCGCACGGTGTGCCACCGTCTGACGGCATATCCGACCCTCAAGGTCCTGCAGTGCGGCGACCCGACCGGTACCGGTGAGGGCGGGCCCGGGTACAAGTACAAGGACGAGCTGCCGGTGGACCTGCCGCCCGCACCGACCGATCCGACCGGTACGCGCCGCCTCTATGGACGCGGGCTGCTGGCGATGGCCAACGCCGGTCCGGACACGAACGGTTCACAGTTCTTCGTCGTCTACGGCGACTCCGCACTGCGACCGAACTACACGGTGTTCGGCACGGTCGGCCCCGAGGGCCTGGCGACACTCGACAAAACCGCCGCCGGAGGCATCGAGCCGACCACGGAGAACCCGGCACCGGTCGACGGCACACCGGTGCTGCGGACCGAGCTGCTCCGCGTCCGGCTGTCTTGCGAGCATTGACGCAGCGTGACGTGGCCGCGTCCTCGATGGGCGTGCCTGACGCCTGACGCCTGACGCCTGGGGCCGCCTCAGGGGACGGATACGAGGGGGCCCGCCTGCTGCGTGGCGGTCCCCCGTCGTAGTGCAGCGGTCAGCCGCTGCTGTCCTTCAATCCCTTCCAGATCAGACAGCCCGACTTCATCGCGCGCCACTCCGCCCCGGCCCTCCGGCGACGGCTACCGTAGGCGTACGACCTGCATGGAAGAGCCCGTGAGCGCGCAACCCGAGGAATACCCCGCCCCGCCCGCCCCGGCCGCCACCGCCCAACTCCTGGCCCAGCCATGGGACGACCGTCGGGTCGGCGCATGGGTGCCGGCCTTCGAACGGGACTGGGCCAAGGCTCGGGAAGACTCCCGCCATACCTACAGCCTCCCCCCGCTCCACGACATCATCCGCGGCTGGCAGTTGCACGTCACCGCGACCGCAGCCGTCGGCGCATACGTGGACTCCGGCCGCGACGAGCCCGACTTCGTAGACCTGAACGACATCCTCGGCGGACGCCAGTGACGGACCAGCCGTGGGCGGTGCGCCTGTCCCCACAGGCCGTGAAGGTGCTCACCGAGCTCCCAGAGCAGGCGAAGGAGATGGTCCGCGACGTCCTGGACATCGCGGTGCGCTCCCCGTGGGGCTGGCCCCAGTGGAACACCGGCGACCCGGAAGGTGACGACATCCGCGCCGCGTCCGTCGGTCAGCTCGCCGTCGTCTACGTCGTCAACCGGCTCACCCGACACCTGTCCATCCTGGACATCGTCTGGCTCGGGTAGCGCCCTCGACAGGCCTGGCAACCCGGGACTCCCCAGGAGAACCCTTTACACCGGAGGCGTGCCACGGGGGCGATCGTTACGTGTTGAGCTGATGAGTGACGGCGCGCGTCCACCGTTCGGCCTGCGTTGCCGGGGCGGGTTGTCTGACGTCGCGGTTGTGCTCGCCCTGCTGGGTGTCCGGGGCGTCCAGCGACGGTGTTTCGACGGACAGGCTGCCCGCGCTCATCCACCGCTCCTCCGGCTCGTGGCCGCGGCTGATCGCGATCACGTACAGCTGGCCGGTCGTCATGCGGGACGTGTCCTCAGCGCTGTAGACGACATTCACGACGACGGTCTGCGGCGGCCGGCCCTTGAAGACCCGTTGCACCTGCCCCGTGTATCCGACGCGTACCGGGCCGCCGCCGAACAGCCGCTCATGCTCCTCGCGCCCCGTGATGCGCACCCATAGCAGTTCGTCGCAGTGCCCGGCGAGTTCCCGGTCGTCGTTGGCGCTATAACCGACGTCCGCGGAGCTGGTGGGGGCATGGCCGGGCTCCAGCACGACCCCGGCCGCGCCGATGCCTGCGCCGGCCAGCACGAGCGCGGCCAGCGCCAGGACCCACGTTTTCCTCTTCATGTCATCCCCAAAGCGCGGTGCAGTTCTTCTGATAGGGCTCGTTGAATTTTGGCTCTGACCGGAGTTCCGTGAAGCTGGTGGTCAGCGCGTCCTGCTTGGGCAGGTGGATCCACCATCGACAGCAGATGTCCGCACGTGTGACGGACGAGGCAGGGGCGAGCTGCCGAAGGCTGCCGGCTGGTCAAGTGGTGCCCGCGGCCTTCACTCAGTCAGAGTCAAGTAGATCGATTCTTCTTACGACGTTTGCGTGATGCGGTGCATCTATAACGTTCTGGTGGAAATGACGGACGGCATCCATCGTCTTTGCGGAAGGTCGTCATGACACACACCCGCCTGGTTGGTCTGGTCGTCGTTGCGGTTCTCGGCGTCGGCGCAGGAGTCGCGGCCGCACGTCCAGTGGCGTCTGACTCGGCAAGCTCTCGGAAGGCCGTAACGCACGTAGTCGCGGGCGGGGTACGTCTGGCGCCCGGGCAGACCGGCATCGCCAACACCCGTGACTGCCCAGCCGGGGAGCTGATCACCGGGGGCGGCAGTTTCGTCTCCTCGAATACTGGCAACCCGGACAGCACCTTTGTGTTGAGCCGCAGCAGCCCCCGCTTCCCCTATGACAGCCGGCCCCTGCAGTGGTCAGTCGCGGGCAAGAACACGGGCAGCTTCCCGGTGGACATCACTGTCTTTGGTCTGTGCTCGGAAGGCACTCTCGGCTCTGCGGCCATTGACTCGACTGCAAGCCTGCCGGCGGTCCCGCCCGGCCTCCTGCCCGGGAAATCATCCAGCACGCACTGACCGTCGGGGTCATCGCGAGCCATGCGCACCCTGCAACTCGATCACCTGGTTGGAGGTGGTGATGCTCATGGCTGGATGAGGATGCGGGTCCGCAGGAGCTCGAACGAGGCTCGGCCGTACATGGCTCGCTTGAGTGTTTTCACGCGGTTGACGTGGCCTTCGACGACGCCTGAGCTCCAGTGCATGGTGAGTCCGGCGGTGACGGCGTCAAGGTCGCCTCTGAGCCAGGTCGGGCGGGATGGTGTCCTGCGGTCGCATGATCCATCCGGTGATCTTGTGTGGGCTGGGGATGCCGGCTCGGACGGGTTCGGCGTTGCCGGCGCGGAGGGCGGCGAGGTGCTTGCGGACGACCTGGCGGCTGCCTTGGTAGCCGCGTTCGCGGATCTCCAGGAACAGCTGGCTGCCGCTGACCTGGCCGAGGCTCTCGGTGAAGCGGCTTGAACGGCTCCAGCACTCCCACCGGACGGCGTTCGTAAGCAGAGGCCATGAGCTGGTCGAGATCGGTGTCGCGGAACCGCCGGACGGTCTTGCGGTCGGGGTGGAGCCGACGGGCGATTGCGCTGATGGTCCAGCCGGCTGCGACGAGTTTGTGCACGTCGGCGTGGCGATGGCGGGTCCGTTCGATGATCTGCGTTCGCGGCAACTCGTGCAGCGGAAGCTGCATCAGCGGAGGTGCCTCGGGTATGCGGGCTGTCTCTTCGTCGGCTCGTTTGCGCAAGCAGGCGCGGTGTTGGTGGCAGGTCTTCTCGACTGCGGCGGCGAGGTTTTGCAGCAGGTGCCAGCGGTCAGAGACCTCCATCGCGGCGGGTGCGGCTTCCTTGATTGCTCGGGTGTAGGCGGTGGCCCGGTCGCGGCAGATGATTTCGACACCGGGGTGCTCGCGCAGCCAGGCGGCGAAGGTCTCCGAAGTGCGGTCGGGCAGGACGTCCCACGACGCGGCCGGCCTCGACGTCGACCAGGTGGGTTCCGTAGGTGCGGCCCTTGCGGAAGGCGAACTCGTCGACGCCCAAGACCCGCTGGGACCGTTCCGGTGCCGTTGGAGGGTCCAGGAGTTCCAGCGGCCGGGTGCGGCCCGCGACGAGGTGCATGCGGCGGCACAGCCGTTCGCCGGCCCGGCCGCCGAGCTCGACCGCGACCTGGCGCAACCAGAGCTTCAGCCCGAGGCTGGAGCGGCGATACCGCTTGCTCAGCCCGCTGACCTGCTCGACGAAGGTCCGACGCCGACACCTGGCACGGTCGCAAAAGAACCGCCGGACCCGCAGCCTGACCAGCAGTTTCCTCCCGCTCAGAGGCCGCTCGGCCAGGCTTCGCTCATAAGAGGAGTGGACTCTCCGGGCCCGGGCACGGCATCCCGGGCATCTGGGTGGCGGACCGCAGGCGGCCGCCACCACGACCAGGACCTCCGCCGTGAACTCCACGGCCTCCAAGCGAACATCGACGTCCGGGAACAGCACATCATCCAGCGAGCAGACCCCCACCAGCCAGATATGCCATGCCGGAACGTTCTCGCACGCGAGCCCTGACCTGGGAAGTCACGGAACTCCGGTCAGAGCCCCGGTGTTGGCCAAACCTGCTCGGGTGATCTCCCCACCCATCGTGTGATCTCGCCCGGCGTGCCATTGCCCGGCAGCTGGGCCGCGACCGGAAGACGATCCGCGCTTACCTGAACGGCGAGCGGGTGCCTGAGCACCGGCGCCGGGCCCCGGACGCGTTCGCGCCGTTCGTGGACTACTGCCGCCAGCGCCTGGCCGACGACCCGCATCTGTGGGCCTCCACCCCGGGACCGCGCCCGACGTCCGCGACTTCGCCAGGCGCTCGCGGTCCGTCGGCGTTGTTCGTCGACAGGCCTACCGCCACCGCCGGGGGTCCTGGACGATCTCCTGGACCAGCAGCTGGAACTTCCCGCGGTTGAAGGGCACGTCTGCAAAGTTCTTCGGCAGCCGGGTGCCGTTGATCTCCATGACCGGTACGCCGGGAACCCCGGATTCCTCGAATGCCTGTTCCGAGCGGGCCACGAAGTCCGCGTGTTTCATCGTCTTCACAGCGTCTTGGAACTCAGGAGTGACCAGATCGGGAACGAAGTACGCCTGGTCAATGAGGGACTGGTCGGTGAAGCCGTCCTGGCCCTCGGCAGGCTGGTACTGGTAGAGCACACCGAGATACTCCGCGAACCTTCCGGCGTCCACCGCCGCCCGCAGGGCGTTGACGGCCTTCTGTGAACCAGTCCCACCCCGGGAGGCGTCGAGGAACGACGCCATCGTGTACTCCACCTTCACCATGCGCTCGCCGACCAGAACCCCCAGTTCGCGGCCGGCGTTGTCCGCGAAGGTACGGCACACCGTACAACGGGGTTCCAGGTACACACGCACCGTCAGTGGGGCCTGTGGATCCCCGACCACGATGGTCGTACCGTCCGATGCCACCTGTTCCGGATGTGTGCGCCCTTCGTATGCCGGTCCCGCCGCGACGAGCGGCCGCGCCGGCTCCACCCTTGGGCTGGACCCGCACCCCCACAACGACACACCCAGCAGCGCCACCGCAAGGAACGCGGCCGAGCTTCTTCCACCACGTCTCACGCGTGCATACCTCCTGGTCAGCGGGCACAGTAGCTCACGCTTACGACGCGAGTGGAACCGGCCCCTCCAACGAAGGGGCCGAGACGGGGGAGTGTCCGGTTCAGCAGGCAGCGCCGTCGGGGATGACCCGTCCGGATCTGGTGGTCAGGCCGACGCAGGCGGCGGCGCGGGTGACGATGTCGGCGATGCCTTCGGGCCGCATCGGGCCTGATGGGTCGCCGATCCGATGGCCGTTGCGGTACATCGCCGGGGTGATGCCCCCGTGGCGCCCGATCCGGACGACAGCTCCCGGCGCTGTACGGGAACGATGGGCGTCGCCGTCGTGGCTACGGGCCGGGGGAGCGCGCCGGCGGGTCCGTGACGGCTTGGTGCGGACCCGGGTGACGCGTGTCGGTTCGGGTGACCGGCTCGGCGACCTGCGGGCGCTCGGTGTGCGCGGGGGTGGTGTTCGGCACGTTGATCAAGTCCAGACGACACACCCCTGCTGCTCCAGCTGGCCGAGGAGCGGTAGGGAAGGGTTGACCTCGTTCCATCGGAGATCCAGCTTCTCCAGCGATGGCATGCGGGCGAGCCAGTCGGGCAGGTGGCTGAGGCGGTTGCTTCGCAGGTCGATCTGACGCAGTCGCGGGAGGCCGGCCAGCGACTCCGGGACGTCGGTCAGGGCGTTCTCGCGCAAGTCCAGGTGGCGCAGTTCGAGTAGTTCGCCTGCCGACGACGGGAGGTGGTCGATCGTGTTTCCTCGGAGCCACAACTCGCGCAGGCTGCGGAGCTGACCGATGGCGTCGGGCAGGGCGGTGAGACGGTTGTGTTGTGCCCTGAGCTCGATGAGGCCGGTCATCCCGCCGATGGCTTCTGGCAGGACCCTGAGGGAGTTCTCGCCGACGTTGAGGTAGCGCAAGCGGGTCAGGTTTCCCAGGGAGTCGGGAATCCGCGACAGCTGGTTGTCGTGCAGGTAGAGGCAGTCCCTGAGCTCGGTCAGCTTGCCGAGTTCCCCGGGCAGCGACGTCAGCGCGTTGTGGCCCAGGTCCAGAGTGGTCAGCCGGAGGAGTTGCCCGATGTCCCGGGGGAGGACCGTGAGCCCGTTGTCCGCGAGGATCAGCACGCGGAGCTCGGTCTGCTTCCAGACCGAATCGGGTACTTCTCCGAGCTCTTGACGCCACAGGTTCAGTGCATGCCTCACGGCCTTGTCCCCTTCGTCGGCAGTCTTCGGCTTCGATTCTCGGCCCGGACCGCGAGGGGGGCGGACAGGTCGAACGAGATCAGCCGGCCTCGGCTCGGGCTCGGGTGCCGGCGTGGCGGTAGGGGTCGGTGTCGGTTTTGATGATGGCTCCGTTGAAGGTGAGGCAAATGAAGCGTCCGTATGCCGAGCGTTCCGTGGGTGCCCGCGCGGAAGCCCGGCTGGCCGACGTCCTCGCCGGCCTCGCAGAGCATGAGTATGCGACCTTGCGATCCAGCCGTTCCAGCTCACCGCTGAGGGTGTGGTCTTCGGCCTCATCACGGAGCGCCATGCCGAGGACGGCGAGCACGACTGGGCTGCGCTCTACCGGATTGGTTGGGCTTCTCGGCTCCATGGAACGGCGAGTACGACACCTGACAGACCGAGCGGTCAGCTGTGTCGGGAGTTGTCACCGAGAGCGTTGGGTGGCTGTGACGTCCTGGCGGCCGCCTCATCTGGAACCCGGTCCGGGCCTGGGGAGGCCAGGACGCACCTCATCCCCGACGGCGTGGTCCTGGTCGCGGTTGCGCGGGCACCTTCCTCACGGTCGGCGAGGCCGGGTTCGGGTGTGGTCAGTGCCGTCGCTGCCCTCTACGGCACGTGGCTCGCGCCCTTGAACCGGCAAGGGTCTCTTGCCCGCGGGATTCCGGTCTCCGATTTCCGGCCCCCTGCTGCACGTACTGTGTCATGTGTCGAGCAGGCCCAGTTCGCTGTCGGGCCGACACAGCGGGCACGCCACCACGTCGGGGGCCGTCAACAGGATCTCCCGGACGCTCTGCGCGGTCGCCGGGCGGCCGCGGCTGCTCATCGGGCAGTCGCCAGTGTGGACCCGCTCCGGGGTGTGGCGTACGCCGATGCCGTACTCGATCCACCACTGGGGCGGCTCCGGCGCAGGCCGACGCCGGGCCCTCTCGGCGTCTGCCGCGCGGACGGCGGTGATCCTCTCGTCGACGCGGGCCAGGGTCAGCTCCAGCCAGCGGCGTATGACCAGCAGCTGCTCCAGCGCGGGCGGCAGCGGCAGGAGGGGGTCGGTGCCTGACATGTGCCTACGCCGCCCCGGGCGCGGCGGGATCCTCCGCTAGGCGGGCCTGCCGCTTCAGCTCCATCCGCGCGGACACGACCTCATCCCGTGCTTCGGTCGCCCAGTGGGGGTGGTCGACGACCGCGATCGCCAGCTCCCGGATCTCGGCCCACATCCGGTCGACGGTCTCCTTCTCCTCCTCTGACCAGCCGGGGCTGTCAGGGACGTCCCCGCGGTGGGAGAAGCGCTCCCCTCGCACCCACCCCTCCATCGGCTCCACGCTCCACGGCAGCCCGGCCAGGTAGGCGCGGTGCCCGGCCTGGGCACGGTGCAGCTCCTCCTGGAGCTTGAGGAGGTCGTGGGGGAAGGGACTCGCGTCGGATGAGGTCACCTCTCAATCGTAAACCTGTTCGATTTCAGATCGGAACACGCCACTCCGTTTGATCCCCGGGCGAGCCGTTCCGATCCGCCCGCAGGGCGGGTGCGTGATGCCTCTCGTGGCCCGGGAGGGCCGCGCGGAATGCTCCTCGGATGCCGATGGGGCGGGGGTGGCGGCCGCCGTCTTGGCACTACGCTGCACGCGTGGTCGGTTATTCGAACGTGCGTCTCGCCGACCTTCTCGACCGCCGTGCGGACGGGCACGAGCCCGCGCCGGACACGGTGCTCGCCGCACTGTTCGAGGGCGGGGTGTTCGTTCCCGTCACCGACACCGGATCGGTGATGTGGCGGTCGCCCTGCGCGACGCACTGGTTCGGCGGGTCCGCGAGTTCCCCGCCGTCCGCTCGGTGTGGGTGAGGCAGGTCCGGCGGCGGGCCAGCGGCGAGGAACATCTGATGCTGCACGTCGCCGTGGACGAGGACCTGCCCTCGGCCTCCGCCGACCGCCCGATGCAGATCCTGCTCGACGAGGAGGTGAAGCTCGGCCCGAGGCACCCGACGGTCGGGATGCCGGCTCTGAACACCACCACCCACGCCGACACCATCGCCCACCTGGACCGCCAGGGCCTGGACACGGTGCGCCGCGACGTCGAGTCGGGCCAGTTCCAGGTGATCTCCCGCGAGTACGACGACCCGTCGGCGGCCCCGGGGGATGACGCCGCGCCCCCGCCGCGGGCCAAGCGCCGCTGGTTCGACCGCTCCTGACGGGACGTCGCCGATGCGCTCTCTTGCGGTCTTGACGGGAGCCCAACGCGCGCGTCGATCAGACAACCTCCAGCGCGGTACGCATCCGCTGGAGGATGCGGGTGCGTTCCCCGATCAGGGTTCGGTGCGCGCGGGCGACGACCTTGACGGCCTGGCCCTGCTCGCTGTCCCCTGCGATCGGCCGCAGCTGGGCGTGGTCGATTCGGACCATGTTCCTCTGATGACCCAGGAGTTCCGCGCCGCGGTGGCCCGGAGCGGCACCTGTGCGTGTCCGCTTCGCGCGCTCTCGGTGAAGATCGTCGGTGTGAACCACGAGGAGCGCGGCGCCCGGGACTGTTGCCGGTCCTCTCCGGCCAATCGGTGTCCGTCGGTGTGCTCCGTACCGGAGAGCGGGATGAGGCGGCTCCGGCTGTCCCAGGCGGTTGACGAGGCGTGTTCACTGCGCCCGCGGTCCGACCGAAACGAGCCGTCGTGCCTGTCGGGGTGAAATGCGAGCGACACGTGGACGGATACGGTCGGGCCGCCGGCACCCGCCGCGCTGACCATGGAGGCTGTCCAGCGGCATGCACCGGGGAAGGGTGCTGCCACGCACCCCGGTCGTGCAGGCCGCCCCGGCCGCTTCCCTCTACGGACCGCAGTACCGACGGACAAGGAACGAGCCCGCAGATGAAGACGAAGATCCAGTTGGTGCTGGGCACCGCACTGCTGCTCCTGGCCGCCGTGACGGCCACCAGCGGCTCTGCCACCGCCCAGGTGACGGGGGCGGCCGCCCCGGACGCACACGGGGCCCGGCTGACGGGTCAGTGGACGGAGTCCGTCGACAGGAACCGCCCCGGAATCACCCACTACATCCAGAAGCTGACCCTCACCGCGGACGGCCGCTTCGCGCAGATCAACAACGTGATCTGCAACCTGGACAACTGCCCTGTGTTCAAGATCGGCGTCAATACGGGCACCTACCGCACGGAGGGAAGGACCATCCACCTCGACGGGAATCTCTCGGACCTCCACGGCGCCGTCCGAAACAGCAACACCATCGTCCTCGACACGCACGTCCTTCACCGCACGGCCGCCGACCCCTCGGACTGACTGGGTATAGAACTGCCGGACGTTGGTTACACACGGGTCTCCGACCGTGACGGAGATCTGCCGTGCCCCCTTCGCAGCAACAGCAGCAGGACCGCCAGGCCCAGCGGTGTCTGGCGGTCCTGAGACACGCCGAGGAGGAAGGCATCGAGGGGCTGCGCGGCCGCTCCAGCGAGAAGACCGCTGTCCAGTTCGTCGACCACGTCGTGGAGCGGCCGCCGTCCCGCGTCGAAGTCATCCGGACGGACAATGGCGCGGAGTGTCACTCCGCCTTCCACTGGCACGCGCTCGACAAAGGCATCGCCCACAGCTCCATCAAGCCGGCGTCCCCGCACCTCAACGGCAGGGTCGAGCGCGCACGCCTAGCTCCCGATTTCGGCCGTCGGGTCCCAGAGACCGCCGGCTTCGCCGCGGGCGAGGTGGTCGGCGTACACGCCGACCTTCCCTGCGATGACGGATCGGCACTCCTCCAGTGCCCGGATCCGCGCGTCGACGCGCTGCTGGTGGGTTTCGAGCAGCCGCAGGCGTTCCGCTTCGTTGCCCGGTCCCCGACGCACCAGTTCGGCGAAGTACTTGAGGTCGGCGAGCGGCATGTCGGACTCGCGGAGCCTGACGCAGACCAGCAGCCGGTCGACGTCGCCCGCGTCTCCGGTCCCGACGCGCCCATGGACGACGGCGGCGTCCGCGCGTACGCCGTCGACCCCGAGGGTGCCGCCCGGCTCTGGGACCTCTCCGCCGCGGCGACGGGCGCGACGCCGGTCCCGGATGAACCCGCGCGCCGAGATCGGGGGTCTGCGCCTCGGCCGTCCCTTTCGGATCCTGCCGGTCGTCCCAGTACCCCAGTTCGGGCGCCACAGCCCGAGCACCGCTTCCTCGGGCGATGGCGAGCCGGTCCTGGGCGCCGTACCGGTAGGTGACCGTCTCGGCCGGCAGGTGGGGCGTAGCCGGGCAGGCCGGGTTCTCAAGGTCAGCGCCGATCACCCCGCCACTCCGGGCGTATCAAGCTCTTTGCCGGAGTGGTCAGTTGCAGTCGGGGCCGCTGTAGGGGTTGGTGCAGGTGTTGTGACCGGGGCCGCCGTTGTTGGTGTTGGTTCCGGCGCCGCCGTTGAGGGTGTCGTTGCCGTCGTCACCGATGAGGGTGTCGTCGTTGTCCTCGCCGCTGATGACGTCGTTGCCGGTGCCGCCCTCGATGCGGTCGTCGCCGTTGTTGCCCCGGAGGGCGTCGTTGCCCGCGCCGCCGCAGATGAGGTCGTTGCCGCCGGCGCCGTTGACGGTGTCGTTCCCGGCGAGCGCGAAGATCACGTCGTTGCCCGGGGTGCCGTTGATGATGTCGTTGCCGTTCGTGCCGGTGATGGTGGGTGTGGCGGTCGCGCAGTTGGCGGGGGCCGGCTCGTAGGTGATGGTCAGCTGCACCGGCCCTGAGGCGGGTCCGGAAGCACCGCCCGATGGGACGAAGTTCGACCCGCCACCGCCGCCACCGGGCCCGCCGGTGCCGGCCGCGATGATAGTGGAGCAGCCTCCTCCTCCACCGCCCCCGAACCAGCCGCCTCCTCCTCCGCCGGCGCCGAACCCGCCGCCGCCCTGGCCGCCCGCGCCGCCCTGACCCGCAGTGCCGGACGTACCGCCGAGGGGACAGGCGACTCCCGCAGCTCCGCCGGCTGTCTGGGTCCCGCCGCCACCGCCCGTACCGCCGTCCGGTCGGCGCCCGCCCCTCCCACGCCGCCATTGGACCCGTTGCCGCCTGCGGCGCCGGTGGCCGTGACGGACAGCTGGGTGACACCGGCCGGGACGGTGAACGGCTGGTCGGCGCCCGCGGTGAAGGTGTTGGTGATCGGTGCTGCCGTGGCGGGCGCCGCTGTGGGCAGCACCAGCGCCGCGGCCGGGAGCACCGCTGCGGTGAGCAGCAGACCGGCATGCCGCGCCAGAGTCCGTGGCCGTCCCCTCCCTGCACCCCGCCGTTCGATCACCGCGCGCAGCGGAGAGAGTCCCACGATCACCACTCCTCGTCGAACGGCCCGCACCACCCACCCAGAGTGCGCCGCGGGCGTCGGTTGATCCGCCTGGCCCCTCACTCGGGACACCCGGCGATGGAGCCACACCCGTGATGGCATCGGCTGGGAGACACACCGCACCCGGACCTCGATCCACCGATCAGCCGCACCCGCGCCGCGCGCGGAGTGGCACCGGCTGAAGCCGCCCTGGGGCTCTCCCGGCGCGGATCGCAGCTTGGGGTTGCCGCCGTGGACCTCGGCTCCCGCGACCCAGCCCATGCGGTGCCCGGCTTCAAGGAACCGGCCGATGATGCGGGCGGCCGGCTCCGGCTTGGTCGCGAAGACGGTGTCCGCGCAGAGTCCCGCCGCCCGGCAGCGGTCCGGGTCGCACGTCCACGAGCGCGGGATGCACAGCTCGCGGCCGATCGCCGCATGTGCACGGCGGCCAGCACCGCATCGTCGTCGTGCAGATGTTCCAGTACGTACTCGCGCACGTCATCGCGTACCCGGTCGGCATCCCACTTGGCCCGGCCGAGCAGGTGCTGCATGCCGTCCGGGCTGGCCTGCCAGGCCCACTCGGCGATGCTCCAGCAGTTCTGGCGCGGCAGGTCCGACAGCAGCCCCAGCACCAAGTCCCTTACCCGGCGCCGGGGTTCGACCAGCGTGAACCGGATCGCTGTCCAGGACATCAGGACCTCGAACGCCTCCTGCCGGCGAGCAGGGTCTACGCTGTGACCTGCGGCCACCGCATGATCTTCAGTCTTCACACGCCGATGATCAATGGTGGCAGCACCCGTCTTCACCGCCCATCGGTCACGACGTGCGAAGACGGGGCCGCATCACCGCCGTGCCCCACTCCGCGCACCCAGCGTTCGCCCGCAGTCTCAGCCAGGAGGACACATGCAACGCGGCGAAGTCTGGTGGGTCGAATTCGACGAGCGACGCCCGGTCGTGCTGCTCTCGGACGAGGAGCCATCCGGGTTTCAGGCGATGCAGGTCGTTGCGCCGGCGGGCGTCGACATCAGCGGCCTGGGCGTTGAAGTGGCGGTAGGCGCCCCGGAGGGACTGCCCTTCGAAGGAGTGCTGCGGTTCGCGTTCCCGCGTCCAGGCTTTGCTCCGTGCACATGGCTGACCACCGTGGCCCGGGACGACCTGATCGAGCGGGCGGGCGCGTTGTGCTCCGTAAAGCTCAGCGAGGTCGGAGAGGCCCTCCGTGCCGCCGGACAGGGGAGGGAGTGGACCCCGACGACGGCTGCCAGGTTCCACGAGATCAAAGATGCCCGCCGTCTCGAAGGACCCGAGTAGCGGACGCCTCTGCTGCCCAGCTCGATCTCGTCGGCGACCGACGGCGGCTCCCTGTCCACCGCACTCCAGCAACGAGATCACGATCTTCGGCTGGAGTACAAGAACCCGGCCGGAGTCCCGGGGACCTATGTGCAGTCGGGTCCTTCGGCGTACAGGCCGTCCACCGGGAGGTGTTCCGTGGTTGTTTCGGTGCCGCGCTGAACGGTGACCGTGATGGAGCCCTTGCGGCGCTCTGTGAACGCCACGCCGTAGAGGGTCCGCTTGCCGTCTCCGGTGGTCTGGAGCTGTCGCACGGGGAGCGGCGCGCCGTTGCAGGTGGCGGATACGACCTTCTCGTGGTCGGCCGCGAAGTACTCGATCCAGCCCAGCCAGGGGTTGCCTTCACTTCCTGCGCGAGCACGGAGGAGCGCGCTCCCTCGATCGCTGCAGCCTCTTCCTCGGCGCGGGACATGGAAGCCACCGGTGACGGCGGCGAGGAATCAGTGGTCGACGGCGTGGGCGTGGTGCTCTTCACGCCGGCGCCGGCGCCGGCAGTGCATGCGGCCAGTGCTGCGACTCCGACCCCTGCAACCGCGACTCCAAGAACGATTCTTCCAAGTCTTCCCTGCATGTCCGCTCCCCCCGTTCCCCCCGTTCCACCGTTGCGTCGATGCGATCTTTTCAGTGCCGCGCCCGGCCAACAGGGATTCCTGGGCCACTCATTCGGATCACCGCCAGCCCGATGACTCCGCCCACCTGTGGCACGACCGCCGGCGACGCACCCCGAACCTCGGCACCACCACGCCCGTGGCGCGTCGGCAGGGACTGTGGGTTGCTGAGCCAGTCGCCATCGCACGCGCCCCGAGGCCCCCGAACGGCCTCGGAACACGGCCTTCCGCCAGTACTTGCGCAGGTCGTCCACGGCTCATGTCACGTGAACAGGGGACCGGAAACAGGCGACTTCACCCGAATCGATGCTGTTCCTAGGCTGAACGGGCAAGCAAGCGGAGCATGCGTCGCGGGCCGGTCACCGGTGCGGCGCCGAGGGAGTTGTCTTGGCCAGTCACGATCCGATCGAACGCCCTGCGGAGCCGTCGTTCAGCGCGTTCCGCGCGTCCGGAGCGCAGCAGCGGATGTACTTCCTCCAGCAGCTGGAGGAGGGCAGGCCGACCTACCACATGCCCGTCTTCTACGGCCTCGAAGGCCCGGTGGACGAAGCCGCGCTCCGCGCCTGCGCCCAGGGTCTGGTCGACCGGCACGAGGCGCTGCGCACCCGCTTCGTCCTGCGGGACGGCGAACTGTGGCAGCACATCGACACCGAGGCCGCGCTCGTCTGGTCCTCCGCCACGGCCCGCGGAGCCGGGGACGCCGAGGAGTGGATGGCCGCCGAACACCACCGGCCCTTCGACCTGGAGTCCGGACCGCTCTTCCGGGCGGCCCTGCTGCACACCCCCGAGGGAGCGGTCCTCGCGCTCGCCATGCACCACATCGTCGCCGACGGCTGGTCCGTCGGGATCCTCGCCCGCGAGCTCCTCGCCGCGTACGCCCGCTACGGCGACGGGACCGACGGCACCGACCGGTCGAGCTCGGCCGGGATCGCGGCACCGGAGGCCCCCGAGTACCAGTACGCCGACTTCTCCGACTGGCAGGAGGAATGGCTCCGCGGCGCCGCCGCCCAGCGCCAGCTCGCCTACTGGGAGAAGCAGCTGGACGGCGAACTGCCCGACGCGCCCCTGCCCCGCGACGGCAGGCCCGCCGCAGGAGCGGCCCGCGGCGCTGCGGCGCTGCACTCCTTCGAGGTGCCGGCCCCGGTGCTCGCCCGGATGGAGCGCCTGTGCCGTGACACCCGCAGCACCCCGTACACGCTGATGCTGGCGGCCTTCCAGATCGTGCTGGGCCGCTACACGGGCACCGACGACGTACTCGTCGGGACGCCGGTGGCGGGCCGGGGCCGCAAGGAGTTCCAGGACACGGTCGGCCTGTTCGTCAACACGCTGGTGATCCGCGCCGACCTGTCCGACGATCCCTCCTTCCGGGTCCACCTGGAGCGCGTACGGGACACCGTGCTCGACGCCCAGGACCACCAGGACCTGCCCTTCGAACGCGTCGTCGACCGGATCGCCGCCGGACGCACCGGCGAGGAGGCCGTCCCCTTCCAGGTCATGTTCGGCCTGCACGACGAGGACGGCATGACCGACGGCCTGCCCGGCCCGAAGGCCACGCTGCTCGAAGGACCGGCGGGGACCGCCAAGTTCGACCTGACCTTCGACGTCGTACGCACCGGCGGCGCGCTGAGCTGCCGGCTGGAGTACCGGGCGGACCTGTTCGACGCCGCCACCGTCCGACAGTTCGGCCGGCACTTCGCCCGCCTCCTGGACGCCGCCACCGAGAACCCCGAACTGCCGATCGGCGAACTGCCGATGCTGTCGGCCGACGAGCGGACCGGCATCGGCTCGCCGCTCCCGGACCGCGCCGCCCTCCCGCACACCCCGGGCGAGCGAACTTGCGTCCACGAGATCTTCGCCGGACACGCCGCCCGCACTCCCGACGCGGTCGCCCTCGTCCACGAGGGCATCTCCCTCACCTACCGCGAGCTCGACACCCGCGCCAACCGGCTCGCGCACCGGCTGCGCGCCCTCGGCGTGGGCCCCGACACCCTCGTCGGACTGTGCCTGCCCCGCTCCGCCGACCTCGTCGTCGCTCTGCTCGGCATCCTCAAGGCCGGCGGCGCCTACCTGCCGCTCGACCCCGACAACCCGCCCGAGCGGCTGCGCCACATCGTCCAGGACGCCCGCCTGGAGCACGTCGTCGGCACGACCGACACCCGGGCCCTGTGGGACGGCCCCGGCCTGCACACCGTCGACCTGCTCGCCGACGCCCCGCTCCTGGCCGCCGAACCCGACACCGCCCCCGACACCGGCGTGACCCCGGACCACCTGGCCTACGTCATCTACACCTCCGGGTCCACCGGCCTCCCCAAGGGCACCCTGGTGCCCCATGCCAACGTCACCCGGCTGTTCTCCGCCACCGACCACTGGTTCGGCTTCGGCCCCGACGACGTGTGGACCCTCTTCCACTCCATCGCCTTCGACTTCTCCGTCTGGGAGCTGTGGGGAGCCCTCGCCCACGGCGGCCGCCTCGTCGTGGTCCCGTACGGGACCAGCCGCTCGCCCGAGGAGTTCCACCGGCTGCTGCGCGCCGAACGGGTCACCGTCCTCAACCAGACCCCCTCCGCCTTCTACCAGTTGGCCCGTGCCGACGAGGAGCACCAGCGCACCGCCGGTGCGGACGCCCCAGGGCTCGCCCTGCGCCACGTCGTCTTCGGCGGGGAAGCCCTCGACGTCGCCGCCCTCGCCGGGTGGTTCGCCCGGCACGGCGACACCGCACCCCGCCTGGTCAACATGTACGGCATCACCGAGACGACCGTGCACGTCACCTACCGGCCGCTGACCGCCGTCGACGCCGAGGAGGGCCGCGGCAGCGTCATCGGCGTGCCCATCCCCGATCTGCGCCTGCACCTGCTCGACGCGCGCGGCCGGACCGTCCCGCGCGGCGCCGTCGGGGAGCTGTACGTCGCCGGGGCCGGCCTGGCCCGCGGCTACCTGCGCCGGCCCGAACTCACCGCCGAGCGCTTCCCCACCGGACTCGCCGGCCGCGGCGCCGACGGGCCCGCCGGGCTCATGGAGGGCGAGCGGCTGTACCGCACCGGCGACCTGGCGCGCGCCCTGCCCGACGGGGACCTGGAGTACCTCGGCCGCATCGACCACCAGGTCAAACTGCGCGGCTTCCGGATAGAACTCGGCGAGGTCGAGGCGGCGCTGGCCGCCCACCCCCTCGTCGACGCCGCGGTCGCACTCGTCGCACCGGATCCCGCGGGGAACGACGTCCTGGTCGGCTATCTGGCCGTGACCGGGGCCGAGGACGGCGCCGGCCCCACCGTGGAGGAGATGCGCGAGCACCTCGCGCGGCGGCTGCCCGGCTACATGATCCCCGGCGCGTTCGTCACCCTGCCCGCCTTCCCGCTGACCGCCAACGGCAAGACCGACCGGCGCCGGCTGCCCGCCCCCGGCTCGGCCGGCCGCACCCCCACCGCCGCCTACGAGGCACCCCGCGGTCCGGTCGAGACCGCGCTCACCGAGGTCTTCGCCCAGGTCCTCGGGCACGAACGGGTCGGCGCCCTGGACAACTGGTTCGCCCTCGGCGGGGACTCCATCCGCTCCCTCCAGGTGCTCGCCCGGATCCGGGAACGTGGCCTCGACCTCACCGTCGCCGACCTCATGCGCCGTCAGACGGCCCGCGCGCTGGCCCCCGTCGTGACCCGGCGGGAGGAGGAGGCCGGCGCCGAAGCCCCGTACCAGCCGTTCGTCCTGCTCACCCCCGAGGACCGCGCCGCCCTGCCCGAGGGACTGGAGGACGCCTACCCGATGACCCGGCTCCAGGCCGGCATGCTCTACCACAGCGACCTGCCGTCGGCCGGCGGACGCGTCTACCACAACGTGGCCTCCTACCTGGTCGAAGCGCCCTACTCCGAGGACGCCTGGCGGACCACCGTCGAGGTCCTCGCAGCCCGGCACGAGATGCTGCGCACCTCCTTCGACCCGCACGGATTCACCGAGCCCCTCCAGCTCGTCCACCGCGGCGCCCGCCCGGAGATCACCTTCGAGGACCTGTACGGCCTCGACGCCGAGGCACAGCGCACCGCCGTCGCCGCCCGCTACGCCGCCGAGCGCGACCGGCCGTTCACCTGGGACCGGCCCCCGCTGATCCGCTTCCACGTCCAGCGGCTCTCCGACACCCGGCTCCAGCTGTTCGTCGCCGAGCACCACGCGGTCCTCGACGGCTGGAGCGAACGCTCGCTCCTCACGGAACTCGCCTCCTGCTACACCGAGGCGCTCGCCGCCCGGACCCCTGCGGAGGGTCCCTCCCCGGACGCGGGCCCCCGCTCCCGGTTCGCCACCTTCGTCGCCCTGGAACGGGCCGCGCTGGCGGACGCCGGCCAGCGGGCCTTCTGGACCGGCAAGGCCGCCGACGCCCCCGCGACCCGGCTGCCCCGCCCGGCGGCGACCGGCGGGCCCGCCACGATGTCCTGGTACCTCGCGCCGCTCCCGGAAGGGCTGCACGCCCGGCTGACCGCCCTGGCCGCCGAGTGCGGCGCACCGCTGCGCACCGTCCTGCTCGCCGCCCACCTCAGGGCCATGGCCCTGCTGGGCGGCGGCGACGCCGTCACCACCGGAGTGGTCCACAACGGCCGAGCCGAGGAGACCGACGGCGACAAGGTCGTCGGAGTCTTCCTCAACACCCTGCCGCTGAGCGCCGACATCACCGGTCTCAGCTGGCGCGGCCTCGTCGCGCACGTCGCCGAGCTGGAGGCGGAGCTGCACGCGCACCGCCGCTTCCCGCTCGCCGAGATCCAGCGCCTGTCCGGGCGCGGCCCGCTCTTCGAGACCTTCTTCAACTACACCCACTTCCACGTGGAGCGGGACGGGCCGGCCGAGGGCGCGTTCACCGTGCTGGAGGAGACCGGAGAGGCCGGCACCGACTTCGCCTTCGGCGCGGAGTTCTCCCGCAGCCCCGACGGCTCCCTGCTCGAACTCGGCCTGCGCTTCGACGCCGCCCAGTTCTCCGAGGCGCAGATGGAGAGCGCGCACGCCTCCTACACGGCCGCCCTGTGCGACATGGCCGAGGCCCCCGATCGCGACTGCACGACCGCCGACCTGCTGTCGGAGGCCGAACACCGCCGCTACGCCGACTGGAACCGGACCGTCGTCGACTACCCGCAGCCGCACGTCCTGACCCGGCTGATCGACGCGCAGCGCGACCGGACCCCGGACGCCCCGGCGGTGCGTTTCGAGAACGCCGAGCTGACCTACCGTGCCCTGGACGCTGCGGCCGAGCGGCTGTGCGCGGCCCTGCGGGAGCGGGGCGCGGGCCCCGGTACCTTCGTCGGCCTGCTGCTGGAACGTTCTCTCGCCCTGCCCGTCGTCCTGCTCGCCGTCCTGAAGTCGGGCGCCGCCTACGTCCCTCTGGATCCGGAGCACCCGGCGCCGCGCGTGCGGTCCCTGCTCGCCGAGTCCGGCATCGGCCTGGTGGTCACCGAAGGCGCGTGGGCGGAGCGGCTGGAAGGCTCCGGGGTCACCGTCCTGCGGCCGGACGCGGCCGCGTCCGGCACTGCGGGTCCCGCCGGGGCACCCGAGCCCTCCGACCCCGCGTACATGATCTTCACCTCGGGCTCCACCGGCAAGCCCAAGGGCGTCGTGGTCTCGCACCGCGCCATCGCCAACCGGCTGCTGTGGATGCAGGACGAGTACGGGCTGGTCCCGGGGGAGCGGGTGCTGCACAAGACGCCGTACACCTTCGACGTCTCCGTGTGGGAGCTGTTCTGGCCCCTGCTGACGGGCGCCATCCTGGTCCTCGCCCGCCCCGGCGGCCAGCGCGACCCCGGCTACCTCGCCGGGCTCATCCACGACGAGGGCGTCACCACGGTGCACTTCGTCCCCTCCATGCTCAGCGTCTTCCTCGACGACCCCGCGGCCGTGGCCGGCGCGGCCGGTCTCACCCGGGTGGTCTGCAGCGGCGAGGCCCTGCCGTACGAGGTCCAGCGCAGGTTCTTCGAGCGACTGCCCGGCGTCGAGCTGCACAACCTCTACGGGCCCACCGAGGCGGCCGTCGACGTCACGTACTGGCAGTGCCGGCCGGACGGCGGCGACACCGTGCCCATCGGCCGGCCCATCGCCAACATGCGCACCCATGTCCTGGACCGCCGGCTGGCCGAGGTCCCCCTCGGCGTCACCGGTGAGCTCTTCCTCGAAGGCGTCGGCCTCGCCGACGGCTACCACGGACGTCCCGAGCTGACGGCCGAGCGCTTCATCGAGCACACCGGCCCCGACGGCACCACCCGCCGCCTCTACCGGACCGGCGACCTGGCCCGGCACCGCCCCGACGGAGCCCTGGAGTACGCGGGCCGCACCGACCACCAGCTCAAGATCCGCGGCTTCCGCGTCGAGCCCGGGGAGATCGAAGCCGTCCTCGCCGAACACCCCGGCGTGCGCGACTGCGCGGTCCTGCCCCGCGGCGAACGCCTCGTCGGCTACTTCGTCCCCGACGCGGCCGGCCCGGACGCCGCACCCGCCCCCGACCCGGGCGCACTCGCCGCCCACGCCCGGGAGCGGCTCCCCGAGTACATGGTCCCGTCCGCCTGGGTGTGCCTGCCGGCCCTCCCGCTGACCGCCAACGGCAAACTGGACCGCGCCGCCCTGCCCGACCCGGACCCCGCCGACCTGCGCGGCGGCGTCGAACCGACCCCGCCCCGCGACGGCCTCGAATCCCGTCTCGCCGGGATCTGGGAGCGGCTGCTGGACGCCGGCACGGTCGGCGTCCACGACGACTTCTTCGAGTCCGGCGGGCACTCCATCGACGCCCTGCGCCTGATCGGCCGGATCAACCAGGCCTTCGGCGAACGCCTCGGCGTCTCTGCCGTCCTGGAGCACCCGACCGTCGCCCGGCAGGCCGCGCTGCTACGGGACCGCCACGTCGGCGCGGCCCCGGACCCGGTGGTCCGCCTCCAGCCCGAGGGCGCGCTCGACCCGCTCTTCCTCGTCCACCCGATCGGCGGGAACGTCCTCTGCTACCGCACCCTGGCCGCCGAACTGGGCACCGAACGTCCGGTGTTCGGCCTGACGGCGCCCGGGCTGACCGACCCCGCAGCGGCCCAAGACGCCACGGTCGAGGAGCTGGCCGCCGCCCACCTGGAGGCCCTGCGCCGGATCCGCCCCTCCGGCCCCTACCACCTGGCCGGCTGGTCCTTCGGCGGGCTCCTCGCCCACGAGATGGCGGTCCAACTGCGGGCCGCCGGGGAGGAGGTGGCGACCCTCGCGCTGCTGGACACCGGCTACCCGGAGCCCGGCCACGTCCCCGACGACGAGTGCGAGCTGCTGGAGTGGTTCCACGAGGACCTGGCCCGTTCCGCCGGCTTCGATCCCGCCGACGAGAGCGTGTCCGCGCTGCGCAGCGCCCTGCGGAGCCTCGCCGACACCACGGACCGGCTCACCGTCCTCGCCGAGCAGGTGGAACGCGACGGCTTCGCCCCCGGACTGGACCCGCGGGACCTCGCCCGGCACTACGCGGTGTTCCGGACCGGGATCCGCGCCGCCGCCGCGTACGAGCCCCCGGCCGCCCCCTGCACCGTCCTCTTCCTCCAGAGCCGGACCGGGGCCCGGGAGCAGGCCGCCGACCGATGGGCCGGGCGGGCCGGGGCCGGCTTCACCCGCCACGACGCCGCCACCGACCACTACGGGCTGATGCGGCCGCCGCACAGCACCCGGGCCGCCGCCCTCCTGCGCACCGCCCTCGCCGCGGCCGACCACCGCTGAACGGGTACCCCGGCCCGCCCGGGGTACCCGCCCCCTTCCCGCGCCGCGCGTCGATCAGGCATGCCCCGGCACGCCCCCGCGCCCCGCACCAGAACAGGAAACGGAACACACCACGTGACGAGTGACACCCCGGGGCCCGCCCCCGAGCTGAGCGGCCGGATCCGCGGCGGTCCCGCCGAACTCCTCCACGACGAAGTCCTCGCCCCGCAGTTCGGGTTCGAGTCACGCCACCTGCTGCGCCACTACGTCGCCATCGAGAAGACCCTGGCCGCCGAGTACGTCCGCATGGACCTGATCACCGCCGAGGAGGCCCACCGGATCGCCGTCCTGCTGGACGCCGTCGGGCCCGACACCCTCAGCGCGCAGCCCGGCGCCAACATGTCGGACATCGCCTTCGCCCTCGAACGGCACGTAGAGGCGGGCCTGCCCGCCCCGGTCACGCACTGGCACGCCGACCGCAGCCGCAACGACCTCCAGGCCTGCGCCCAGGTGATGTACGGCCGTGACCAGCTCGCCCGATTCGCCGACGCGCTCCTCGAACTCGGCGCGGTCGTACACCAGTTGGCGCAGGAGACCTGTGACCTGCCCATGCCGGGGTACACCCACTTCCAGGCCGCCCAGATCATCACCCCCGGCTTCCACCTCGCCGCGCTCTCCGAACACCTGCTGCACACCCACGCCCGGCTGCTGAACGCCTACGACGGCATCGACGCCTGCCCGCTGGGCGCCGGCGCCATGGCAGGGCAGGAACTGCCCTGGGACCGCGACCGGATGGCCCGGCTGCTCGGCTTCTCCCGGCCGCAGCCCCACGCGCTGACCGCCGTGGCCTCGCGCCGCTGGAGCGCCGAACTGACCGCGGAACTCAGCCTGCTGGGCACCGCCCTGAGCCGCTTCACCACCGACCTGCTCACCTGGGGCGGCAGCGAGTACGGCTTCATCGAACTGCCCGACGAACTGTCCGGCATCTCCTCCGCCATGCCGCAGAAGAAGAACTACCCGGTCCTGGAACGCATCCGCGGGCGCACCGCCCACCTGACCGCCTTCCACTTCGACGTGCTCCTGGGTCAGCGCAACACCCCCTTCTGCAACCTCGTCGAGGTGTCCAAGGAGGCCGGCACCCACCTGCTGAACGCCTTCGACTCGGCCCACGGCACCGTCCGCCTCCTCACCGAGGTGCTGCGCAGGCTCACCTTCCGCGCCGACCGCATGCGCCAGGTGTGCGAGCGCGAGTTCCTCGGCGGCTTCAGCCTCGCCAACGCCCTCTGCCTCACCGAAGGGGTGCCCTGGCGCACCGCCCAGGTCGTCGCCGGGAAGTACGTCGTGCTCGCCGCGACGGCGGGCGCCGCCCCCGCCCCGGGCGAACCCGCCCTGCTGGCCGAGGCGGCCGCCGGACACGGCATCACCCTCGCCGACCCCGCCCGGCTCCTCGCCGAGGCCTTCGACGTCGGCCGGGGCCTGGAGCGCATGGTGTCCACCGGGTCGGCCCGCCCCGACGCCGTCCGCGCGGTCCTGAGCACCCAGCAGGAGACGTACGAGCAGCTGCGCGCCGACTGGCGGACGCGCGCCGCCGCGCTCCGCGCGGGCGCCGAGGAGGGCGACCGCGCCCTGTACGGAGCGCCCGACGACACGACCCATGAGGAGGACGGCGATGGGACCCGCACCCGCGTACAGCACGCCCACTGACACCGTCGCAGGGGCGGCCGCCGTCCCCGTCGGCCCCGGCTCCGGCAGCGCCTTCGGCACCTTCGGCGAACTGCTCCAGGGCGCCCTGCCCCACCCGCAGGGGGATTTCCTGGTCACCTTCCCCCTCGCCCGCTGGGCCACCGCCGTGTTCCGCCCCGAGCCCGGCCGCCGCGGGGTCCGGGTGCGCCCGGCGCACAAGGCCAAGTCCCGCCGTGTCGCCGAGGCCGTCCTCGCCGCCCTCGGCACGGCGGACGGCGGCCTCCTGGAGGTCGCCGGGGACCTGCCCGAGGGCAAGGGCCTCGCCAGCTCCTCCGCCGACCTGGTCGCCACCGTACGGGCCGTCGGGGCCGCCCACGGACGCGCCTTCACCCCGGCCGAGACGGAGGACTTCCTGCGCGGCATCGAACCGGCCGACGGGGTCATGTACGACGAGATCGTCGCCTTCCACCACCGGGAGGTGCGCCTCGGCCGCCGGCTCGGGGTGCTGCCGCCACTCGCCGTGGTCGCCCACGACGAGGGCGGCCAGGTGGACACCGTCGCGCACAACCGGGGCGCCCGGGCCATCGACGCCGCCGACCGGGAGGAGTACGCGCTCCTGCTGGACCGGCTCACCGACGCCGTGGCCCTCGGCGACCTCGCCGAGGTCGGCGCCGTCGCCACCCGCAGCGCCGAGATGAACGCCCACCGTCGCCGGCGCGCCGGATTCACGCAACTGCACGCCCTGTGCCGCGAGGTCGACGGCCTGGGCCTGGTCCTCGCCCACAGCGGCACCATGCTCGGCGTCCTCCTGGAGGCGAACGACCCGGCCCTCGCCGGCAAGACCGAGCACGTCCGGGCCGGCTGCGCCGCCCTCGGCGGCGAGGTGTCCGTACACCGCTCCCTCGGCGCCGACGACAGCTGGAGCCCGACGGCCGCGCCCGCCCACCCCACCGAGCTGGAGATCTGACCATGCTGTTCGACACCGTGACGGACGCGATCGGCGCGACCCCGCTGGTCCGGCTGCGTCTGGGCGAGGCCCGGGGCGTGGAGGTCTACGCCAAGCTGGAACTGCAGAACCTGTTCGCGATGAAGGACCGCGTCGCCCGCAACATCCTGCTGGAGGCCAGGCGGCTGGGCACCCTGAAGCCGGGAGACCCCGTCATCGAGAGCTCCTCGGGGACCATGGCCCTCGGCGTCGCCCTCGTCGGCCGCTCGCTGGGCCACGAGGTGCACATCGTCACCGACCCGCGGATCGACCCCGTCACCCTCGCCAAACTCCGAGCCCTGGGCTGCCGGGTGCACGTCGTCGAGGCGATGACCAGCCACGGCTGGCAGAGCGCCCGCCTGGAGCGGCTCGCGGAGCTGCTCGCCGAACTGCCCGGCGCCTTCTGGCCGCAGCAGTACACCAACCCCGACAACCCCGGCGCCTACCGCACCCTCGCCGGTGAACTCCTCGCAGATCTCGGCCGGTTCGACACCCTCGTCGGGGCCGTCGGCAGCGGCGGCTCCCTGTGCGGCACCGCCCGGGCGCTGCGCGAGAGCCTGCCCGCCCTGCACGTCGTGGGAGTCGACTGCGTGGGCAGCGCCCTCTTCGGCCAGCCCGACGTACCGCAGCGGCTGCAGAGCGGGCTGGGCAACAGCCTGCTGCCCAAGAACCTGGACCGCACCCTCGTCGACGAAGTGCACTGGCTCAACGACCACGAAGCCTTCGCCGCGACCTGGGACCTCGCCCGCGAGCAGCAGATCTTCGGCGGCAACACCTCGGGCTCCGTCTACCGGGTCCTCACCGGCCTCGCCGACCGCGCCGAGCCCGGGAGCCGGATCGTCGGCATCCTGCCCGACCGCGGCGACCGCTACGCCGACACCGTCTACAACGACGAGCACTGGGACGCCCACCGGCTCCGCGAGGTGCCCACCGCCACCGCGCCGGCTCCGCTCGGCCCCGAGGGGACCGCCCGCACCTGGTCCACCCTCGCCTACAGCCCGCCCGCCGGGATCCGGCGGCACCTGCTGTTCGTGGAGTCCAACACCACCGGCACCGGCATGCTCGCCCTGGACCGGGCGCGCGAACTGGGCACCGTACCCGTCCTGCTGACCGGCGACCCCGACCGCTACCGGGGACTCGCGGACACCGGCGCCGAGGTGGTGCGCTGCGACACCAACTCCGACGCCGCCCTGCGCGCCGCCGTACAGGAGCGGTTCCGCCGCGAGGAGATCGCGGGCGTCACCACCACCAGCGACTTCTACGTACCGGCCGCAGCCCGGATCGCCCAGTGGCTGGGCCTGCCCGGCAACCCGCCCGACGCCGTGGCCGTCTGCCGCGACAAGGCCGCCCTGCGCGAGAGGCTGGAGGCCGCGGGCGTCCGCCAGCCGCGGTACGCCCTCGTGCGCGAACCGGCCGGGGCGGCGGAGGCCGTCGCCCGCACCGGACTGCCCTGCGTGGTCAAGCCGGCCGACGACTCGGGTTCCACCAACGTCCTGCTCTGCGCCGACGCGTCGGAGGTCCGCGCCCAGATCGAGAAGATCCTCGCGATCGACACCAACGTACGGGGCATGCCCACCGCCCGCACCGTCCTCGTCGAGGAGTACCTGGACGGGCCGGAGTACAGCGTCGAGATGTTCAGCGGGGAGGGGCGGACCGTGTGCGTCGGCATCACCGCCAAGTCCGTGACCGCCGGCCCGCACTTCGTCGAGCACCGCCACCTCTTCCCCGCCCCGCTGCCCGCCGCGACCGCCCAGCAGATCACCGAGACGGTGACGGCGGCCCTGGACGCGGCCGGGATCCGCCTGGGAGCCACCCACACCGAGGTCAAACTGACCGCCGAAGGGCCCGCCCTCATCGAGATCAACCCGCGCCCGGCCGGCGGCATGATCCCCGAACTGATCCGGCTCGCCACCGGCGTCGACCTCCTCGACGCGCAGCTGCGCACCGCCCTCGGCCTGCCCCCGCACCTCAAGGCCGAGGGGGCCGGCCACGCCGGGATCCAGTTCGTCCTCGCCGACGCCGACGGCACCCTCGCGGCCGCCCACGGCACCCGGGAGGCCGCCGCCGTCGAAGGGGTCGAGTCGGTGCTGGTCACCGCCGCCCCGGGCACGCCCGTACGCAAGCCCCGCAGCGCCTCCGACCGCCTCGGGCACGTGATCGCCCGCCATCCGGAGCCCGAGGGCGTGCACGCCGCCCTCGACGCGGCGCGGGCCCTGCTCCGCCTCGACATCGAGGCCGAACCCCGCTCCTGATCCTCCGCCGTACCTGTTCCGACGACGCGCCGTACGACCCCGTACGACCGCACCCGACCCGAAAGGCGAACCGCCATGAGCAACCCCTTCGAGAACGACAACGCCACCTACGTCGTGGTCCGCAACGACGAGCTCCAGCACTCCCTGTGGCCCGCGGCCAACCCCGTCCCGGCCGGCTGGACCGTGGTGCACGGCCCCGACGGCCGGCAGGCCTGCCTGGACCACGTCGAGCGGGTCTGGACCGACATGCGCCCCGCCTCCCTGGTGGCCGCCCTCGCCGGGTACGCGCCCCGTGGCTGAGCCCGTCCACCCCACCGGGCAGTCGGCCGGCACCGGAAGCGACACCGACACGGGCGCCGACCCCGTACGGACCCTGCGCACCCTCTTCGCCCAGGTCCTCGGCCGCACCGAGGTCGACGCGGGCCACAGCTTCACCGGGCTCGGCGGCGACAGCATCCAGGCGATCCAGGTCGTCAGCCGCGCCCGCGCGGCCGGCCTCGTCGTCAGCACCCGCGACGTGCTCCGAGCCGAGAGCGTGAGCGCGCTCGCCGCCACCGCCCGGGCCCACGGCCGGGCGGGGGAGAGCGCCGGCCCCGCCGTGCCCCCGCGCCGGCTGGGCCCGCTGGCCCCCACCCCCATCATGGGCTGGCTCGCCGAACTCGGCGGTCCCGTCGACACCTACAACCAGTCGCTCGTCCTGCGCACCCCGCCGGGCTTCGGGGCGGCCGCCGCCGAACGCACCGTCCAGGCCCTCCTGGACACCCACGAGATGCTCCGCCTGCGGCTGCCCGACGGGATCGGGGCCACCGGCGCCGAACCGGTCGTCCCACCCGCGGGCTCCGTCGCCGCGGCGGACCTGACCGAGCACGTGGACGCCCGCGGGACCGGCGAGGCGGAACTCCCCGCCCTGACCCGGGAGCGGATGCGGGCCGCGCGGCGGCTGCTCTCCCCCCGCGACGGCCACATGCTGCGCGCCGTACTCCTCGACCGGGGAGCCGGACAGCAGGGACGCCTCGCGCTCGTCGTCCACCACCTCGTGGTCGACGGCGTCTCGTGGCGGATCCTCCAGGACGACCTGCGGACCTGCGCGGCGGCCCTCGCCGAGGGCCGCGAGCCCGTCCTGGAACCGGCGCACACCCCCTTCGCGCACTGGGCCGACCTGCTGCGCGCGGAGGCCACCTCCGGCCGCCGGACCGCCGAGGCCGACCGCTGGGCCGCCGCCCTGCGCGAGGCCCCGCAGCCCCTCGCCGGGGTCCGCCCGGCCGGCGGCCTCGCCCCCGAGACCCCGGACAACACCCTCACCCTGACCCTCGGGCCGGACGTGACGGGCCCCCTGCTCACCACCGCGCCCGGACTCGTCAACGGCACCGTCAACGACGTCCTGCTGACCGCCCTGGCCCTCGCCGTGCTCGGCCGGCGCAACGCCGACGGCGAGGACGGGGCGGACGAGGAGGGTGCCGTCCTCGTCGACGTCGAGGGCCACGGCCGGGAGGACGTCGCCGACGGCACGGACCTGTCCCGCACCGTCGGCTGGTTCACCACCGTGTTCCCCGTCCGCCTCGCGCTGGGCCGGCCCGACCTCGACGAGGCCCGCGCCGGCGGACCCGCCGTCGGCGCCGCCCTGCGCCTGGTCAAGGAGGAGCTGCGCGCCGTACCGGACAAGGGCATCGGCTTCGGGCTGCTGCGCCACCTCAACTCCCGTACCGGGCCGGACCTCGCCGCACGCGGCATCCCCCAGATCGGCTTCAACTACCTCGGCCGGTTCCCGATGGGCGGCGACGCCCCCTGGGACGCCGCGCCCGGGCACGCCTTCGCCCTGGACGACGCCGAAGAAGGCCTGCCGATGGCCCACGCCGTGGAGGTCAACGCGGCCGCCCACGAGGGCCCGGACGGCCTCACCCTCAGCGCCACCTGGACCTGGGCGGGCAACGTCTTCCCGCGGAACCGGGTTCACGACCTCGCGCAGGAGTGGTTCACCATGCTGCGCGCCGTCGTCACCCACGCCGCCCGCCCGGACGCCGGCGGGCTGACCCCCTCCGACGTCTCCCTCGCCCAGGTCAGCCAAGCCGACCTCGACTCCTTCGAATCCCAGCTCGGAGCCCTGCTGTGATCCCTCTGTCCCACGCCCAGCAGCGGCTGTGGTTCCACGCCCGGGACGGCGCCGACGGCGCGCTGTACCACATCCCGATCGGGCTGCGGCTGCGCGGAGCCCTCGACCGCCCGGCCCTGCACGGCGCGCTCGCGGACGTGACCGACCGCCACGAGGCCCTGCGCACCGTGTTCCCCGACGAGGCGGGCCGACCCCACCAGCGGGTCCTGGACCCCGCGGACGCGGCTGCGGTACTCACGGTCACCGTCTGCCCGCCCGCCGAGCGCGCCCGGCAGGCCGCGGAAGCCTCGTCGCGGCCGTTCGACCTCGCCGCCGAACCGCCCCTGCGCGCCCACCTGTTCACCGACGGGGCCGAGGACCACTACCTGCTCCTGGTCCTGCACCACATCGCGGGCGACGGCCACTCGGTGAACGTCCTCGTCCGCGACCTGGCCGCCGCCTACACCGCGCGGTGCTCCGGCCGCCCGCCCGAATGGCCCGAACTGCCCGTCCAGTACCCGGACTACGCCCTGTGGCAGCGCGAACTCCTCGGCCCGGCCCAGGACCCCGCCTCCCTACACGCCCGGCTGCTCACCCACTGGGCGGCCGCCCTGGACGGCCTGCCCGAGGAACTGGCCCTGCCCGCCGACCGGCCGCGTCCGGCCGTGGCCGGCCACCGGGGCGCACTGGTGGAGGCACGGACCGACGCCGCGGTCCACGCGGGGCTGGCCGCGCTGGCCCGGGACGGCCGCGCCACGCCGTTCATGGCCGTCCAGGCGGCCTTCGCGGTCCTGCTCACCCGCCTCGGAGCCGGCACCGACCTGCCGCTCGGCTGCCCCGTCGACGGCCGCGACGACGAAGCCCTCACCGACCTCGTGGGCCTCTTCGTCAACACCCTGATCGTGCGCGCCGACACCTCCGGCGACCCCGCCTTCACGGAGGTGCTGGGCCGGGTGCGGTCCGCCGCCCTGGAGACGTACGCCCACCAGGAACTGCCCTTCGAATCGCTCGTCGAACGCCTCAACCCGGCCCGCTCGCCCGCCCGTCACCCGCTCTTCCAGGTCGCGGTCTCCGCCCAGCGCACCGAGCCGCAGGTCCCCGCCTTCGCGGGGCTGGCCGCGCAGGTCGAGGCGGTCCGCACCGACACCGCCAAGTTCGACCTCACCCTGGAGGTCGAGGAGCTCCACGACCCGGCCACCGGAGAACCCCGGGGCCTGGCCCTCGGCCTGGAGTACGCGAGCGACCTGTTCGACGAGGCGACGGCCCGGCGCCTGCTGGACCGGCTCGTCCACCTCATCGGAGCCGTCGTCCGCGCACCCGGGACACCGCTCTCCGCACTCGACGTCCTGCTGCCCGGGGAGCGCGCCGACCTCCTCGAGCACTGGCAGGGCGCACCCGTCGCCGCCGACGCCCGCACCGTCCACGGGGCCTTCGAGGAGCGGGCCGCCGCCCATCCCGGACGCGCCGCCGTGCTCTGCGCGGGCCGGGAGACGACGTACGGCGAACTCGACGCCTCGGCCGACCGGATCGCCGGGCGGCTGCGCGCCCTCGGCGTCCGCCCGGGCGAGTCGGTCGCCGTACTGATGGACCGCTCGGCCGACCTCGTCGCCGCCTGCCTCGGCATCCTCAAGGCGGGCGCCGCCTACCTGCCGCTGGACGCGCGGGCCCCGCGCGCCCGTACCGAGGCCGTGATCACGGCGGCCGCGGCCGCCGTCCTCGTCACCGACCTCCCGGGCGGCGAGCCCGTACCGGCGGGTCCACGCCACGTACTGCGCCCGGACGGGGCCGTTGCCGACGCGGCCGCGGACGCCGCGACGGCCGGGCCCCCCGGGCATCCCGACGCGCTCGCCTACCTGATGTACACCTCCGGCTCCACGGGCACCCCCAAGGGCGTGGCCGTCTCCCACCGCGAGGTCGTCGCCCTCGCCACCGACGGGCGCTGGCGCGGCGGCGCGCACGAACGGGTCCTGTTCCGCTCCCCGCACGCCTTCGACGCCTCCACCTACGAAATGTGGGTGCCGCTCCTGAACGGCGGCCTGGTCGTCGTCGCGCCGCCCGGCGACCTCGACGTCGACGCGCTGGCCCGGCTGATGACCGAGGAGGAGGTCACCGGGACCTTCCTCACCGCCACCCTCTTCAACGTCCTCGCCGACCGCTGCCTGCCCGCACTCGGCACGCTGCGCGAGGTGATGACCGGGGGCGAGGCCGCCTCGCCGTCCATGGTCCGCCGGGTCCGCGAGGCCTGCCCCCGCACTACCGTCACCAATGCCTACGGCCCCACGGAGACCACCACCTTCGCCGCGACCTTCGCCGTCGGCCCGGGCCAGGAGGCCCCAGACGGCCAGGTCCCCATCGGCCGGCCGCTCGACGGTACGCAGCTCCACGTCCTGGACGAGCGGCTCGGCCTCGTGGCACCCGGCGTCATCGGCGAGCTCTACATCGCCGGCGCCGGACTGGCCCAGGGCTACCTCGGCCGGGCGGCGCTGACCGCCGAACGCTTCGTCGCCTGCCCCTACGGCCCCCCGGGCGCCCGCATGTACCGCACCGGCGACCTGGCCCGCTGGAACACCGACGGCCAGGTCGAGTACCTCGGCCGCGCCGACCGGCAGGTCAAGATCCGCGGACTGCGCATCGAACCCGGTGAGATCGAGCATGCCCTGGCCGCCCACCCGGCAGTGGGACAGGCAGCGGTCACCGTCGTGGAAACGGCCGCCGGACCCGCGCTCGCGGGCTACGCGGTCCCCGCCGAAGGAACCCCCGCACCCGACCCGCGGGAACTGCGCGAACACCTGCGCGCCCGGCTCCCCGACTACATGGTGCCCGCCACCCTCACGCTGCTGGACGCCTTCCCCGTGACGGCCAACGGCAAGACCGACCTGACCGCCCTGCCCGCGCCGGACCCGGCCACGGCCGGCGCCGCCGGGGCCCATCAGGAACCGCGCACCGACGACGAGCGCGCCCTGTGCGCGATCTGGGAACAGGTCCTCGGCCTGCCGAGGATCGGCGTCCACGACAGCTTCTTCGACCTCGGCGGGCACTCCCTGCTCGCCACCCGACTGCTCGCCGAGGTCACGGCGCGGTTCGGAGCCGCCGTCGGCATCCGCCAGTTCTTCACCGGCCCCACCGTCGCCGAACTGGCGGCCGCCCTGCCCGCCGCCGCAGCCGCCGGCGCCACCGCGCAGGACCCGCCGATCGTCCGCCGGGCCCGCCGCACCCAGACCGCCTGACCACAGAAGGAACACCACCGTGAACCACCCGCCGTCCACCCCCGACCCGGCCGCCGCACCTGCGGCACCCGCCGCACGGTCCGTGGTCGAGGACGTCCTGCCGCTCTCCCCGCTCCAGGACGGCATCCTCTTCCACGCCCTCTTCGACGAGGACGAACGCGACGTCTACGTCGCCCAGCTGCTCCTCGACCTCGACGGCCCCCTCGACGCGGACCGGCTGCGCGCCGCCGCCGACACCGTCCTGGAACGGCACGCCAACCTCCGCGCCGGCTTCCTGCGCCGCGCCACGGGCGAGCCCGCCCAGGTCGTCCAGCGGGGCGTACGGGCCCCCTGGCAGGAGACGGACCTCTCCGGACTCGGCACGGCCGAGCGCGCCGCCGCCGTCGACACCCTCCTCGCCGAGGACCGGGCCACCCGCTTCGACCTCGCCCGGCCGCCGCTGCTGCGCTTCACCCTCATCCGCACCGGCCCGCTGTCCCACCGGCTGCTGCTGACCTACCACCACATCCTGATGGACGGCTGGTCCTGGCCGGTCCTGGTGCGCGAACTCCTCGCCCTGCACCACGCCGACGACGCGCCCCTGGGCCCGGTCACCCCGTACTCCGCCTTCCTGGGCCGGCTCCACAGCCGCGACACGGCCGCCGCCCAGGACGCCTGGACCCGCGCCCTGGACGGCCTCGCGGGCGGGACCCGCACCGCGCCCGTGTCCCCGCCGCCCGGCTCGGTCCTGCCCGACCGCGTGGAGACGTACCTCCCCGAGTCCCTGACCGAGCGGCTCGGCGCGCTCGCGCGCGGCCACCGGATCACCTCCGGAACCCTGCTCCAGGGCGCGTGGGCGCTCCTGCTCGGCCGACAGATCCGCTCCGAGGACGTGGTCTTCGGCGCCATCGTCAGCGGCCGCGACCCCGAACTGCCCGGCGTCGCCGACATCGTGGGCCTGTGCATCAACACCGTGCCGGTCCGCGTGCGGATCGACCCCGCGGAGTCCCTCGTCGCCCTGTTCGAACGGCTCCAGGACGAGCAGGCGCGCCTCATCGACCACCACCACCTGGGTCTGGTCGAGATCCAGCGGCTCGCCGGAGCGGGGGAGCTCTTCGACTCCTGCGTCGCCTTCCAGAACTACCCGGTCGACGAGGCCGGCCTCGCCGCCCTCGGAGCGGGCGGGCTCCGGGTCACCGGAGTGGATCCGTACGACGCCGCCCACTACCCGCTCTCGCTGACCGCCATCCCCGGTGACCGGCTGCGCCTGCAGATCGACTACCGGCCGGACGTGTTCGAACGGGACACCGCCCAGGCCCTGCTCGAACGGCTCGCCCGGCTCCTGGAAGCCGTCGCCGACGACCCGTCGTGCCCGGTGGGCACCGTGGACCTGCTCTCGCCCGCCGAACGCCACCGCGTCCTGGTCGAATGGAACGACACCGCGCGCGACGAGCAGTACGCGGAGGCAGTCGAGCGCGTACGGCAGCAGGCCCAGCGCCGGCCCGACGCCGTCGCCACCACCGACGAGGCCGGGCGCGAGCTGCGCTACGCGGCCCTCGTCGCCCGCGCCGACGCCCTCGCGCTGGCCCTCCTCGCCGACGGCGTGCGCCCCGGCGACCTCGTCGCGGTGCTGAGCGAGCCCACCGCCCGGGTCCCCGTCGCGCTGCTCGGCATCCTCGGCGCCGGAGCGGCCTACGTCCCCCTCGACCCCGAAGGCCCCGTCACCCGTACCGCCGACCTCCTCGCGAGCGGCGGGATCGCCCGCCTGCTGGCCGCCCCCGAACAGCGGGCCCGCGCCGAGGAGATCGCCGCCGCCGTCCCCGGCGGCCTGCCCGTCCTGGTCATCGACGACGCGGCCGCCGCCGCCGCCGTCGGCGAGCGGCCGGCCCCGGCCGGCGGACCCGACGCCCTCGCCTACGTCTGCTTCACCTCGGGCTCCACCGGCAAGCCCAAGGGCGCCATGGTCCACCGCCGGGGCATGAACAACCACCTCCTGGCCAAGGTCGAGGACCTCGGCCTCGGCGACGGCGACCGCGTGGTGATGAACGCCCCGCTCACCTTCGACATCTCCGTGTGGCAGATGCTCGCCCCGCTGATCACCGGCGGACAGGTCCACCTGGTCACCCGCGACACCGCCCGCGACCCGGCCGCCCTCTTCGACGACGCCGCCCGCCGCGGGATCACCGTCCTGGAGACCGTGCCCTCCTTCGTCCGCGCCGCCGTGGACCTCTGGGACACCGGCGTGCTGCCGCCGGCCCTGCCCGAGCTGCGCTGGTTCATCGTCAACGGCGAGGTGCTGCCGCCCGAACTGTGCACCCGCTGGTACGCGCGCCACCCGAAGGCCGCGATCGTCAACGCCTACGGCCTGACCGAGTGCTCCGACGACAACACCCACGCCTTCATCGGCCCCGACGTGCACGCCCAGCTGGAGCACGGCCGGCTTCCCGTCGGCCGCCCGCTGCGCAACAACACCCTCTACCTGCTGGACGCCGCGCTCGCCCCCGTACCGCCCGGCGTGCCCGGCGAACTCTTCATCGGCGGCACCGGAGTGGGCCCCGGATACCTGCGCGACCCGCGCCGCTCCAGCGAGCGCTACGTCCCCGACCCGTTCTCCGCCGTCCCCGGCAGCCGCATGTACCGCACCGGCGACCTCGCCCGGATGCGGGCCGACGGCCAGCTCGACTTCCTCGGCCGCCAGGACCACCAGGTCAAGGTCCGCGGCAACCGCATCGAACTGGGCGAGGTGGAGACCGCGCTGCGCGCCGTGCCGGGCGTCGGCGAGGCCGTCGTCGCCGTCGACCGGGACCAGGCGGGCCAGCAGCGGCTCATCTGCTACTTCACCGGCACGCCCACCGCCGAGGAGGTCCGTACCGAACTGGGCAGGAACCTGCCCAACTACATGGTCCCGTCGCTGTTCCTGCACCTGCCGCGGTTCCCGCTCACCGTCAACGGCAAGCTGGACCGCAAGGCGCTGCCCGACCCGGCCACCGTGCACCGGCCGGCCGGCCGGCTGCCCGCCACGCCCGCCGAAAGGACGGTCTGCGAGATCTTCGCGTCCGTCCTCGGCCTCCAGGAGGCCGGCATGGACGACGACTTCTTCGCCCACGGCGGCCACTCGCTGCTCGCCACCCGGCTCGCCGGCCGCATCGGCACGGAGCTGGGCGTACGACTGTGCATCCGCGACCTCTTCGAGACGCCCACCCCGGCGGGCATCGCCGCCCGCCTGGCCGAGGCCGCCACCGCACCCGCCCGCCCGGCCCTGCGCCCCCGCTCCCGTGATCAGGACTGACCAGACGTGACCGCGCGGCCGGGCGCCTTCGGGCCCCTGGCCGCGCGGTCACAGGCCGCAGCCCCCGCGAAGACCCCGCCCGTACCCCCAGGAGACACCACCACCATGAGTCCCACCGATACCACCCCCGTGCCCCAGCGCATCGCGCACCGGGCCGGGCTCACGCCCGAGGCCACCGCGGTCCGCGCACCCGAAGGGGAGCTGACGTACCGGCAGTTCGACCGGCGGGCGCGCGCGGTGGCCGAGGAACTGCGCGCCGCCGGCGCCGGGCCGGAGGACACCGTGCTCCTGGGGGTGCGCCGGGGCGCCCACTGGGCGGTGGGGCTGCTGGGGATCTGGTACGCGGGCGCGGCCCCCCTCCTGGTGGACCTCGATGCCCCCGACGAGCGGCTGCGCACCCTGCTGCGGGCGGCGGGGACACGGCACGCGGTCGCGCAGGACACCCACGCGGCGGCGATCCTGCAACGCCGCACCGGGAGCGAGCTGCTGTGGGCCTCCACCTCGACCGCGGCCCCCGCGTCGCAGGCCCCGCCCGCCGACGTCGCCGCCGGCTCCCTCGCCTACGTCCTCTTCACCTCCGGCTCCACCGGGCAGCCCAAGCCCGTGGCGGTCGGCCACGCCGGACTCGCCGCACAGGTCGGCACCCTGGCCGAACGCTACGGGCTGACCGCCGAAGACGCGGTCCTGCAGTTCGCGGCCCCCGCCTTCGACGTCAGCCTGGAAGAGGCCCTGCCCACCTGGTGCACGGGCGGCACGGCCGTCTTCGTCAAGGACAACGTCCTCTCGCCCGCCGAGCTGGAGCCGTTCCTCGGCGAGGAGCGGATCAGCGTCGTCAACCTGCCCACCCCGTACTGGTCGCAGTGGGCCAAGGACCTGGAGCGCTCCCCGCGGCCGCTGCCGTCCGCACTGCGCCGCGTGGTGATCGGCAGCGACGCGGGCCGTACCGCGGACCTGGCACGCTGGACGGCCGCCGGCCGCCCCCCGGTGATCAGCTGCTACGGCCTCACCGAGTCCACCATCACGGCCACGTCCTACGAGCCGGGACCGGCCGAACCGGCCGCCTTCGCGGGCGACGAGCTGATCCCGCTCGGCGAACCGCTGGCGGGCGTACGCGCCTACGTCCTCGACGAGGAGCTGCAGGAGGCACCCCCCGGCGCCGCGGGCGAGCTGTACCTGGCGGGTTCCTGCCTGGCGCGCGGCTACCACGGCCGGCCGGGCCTGACCTCCGAGCGGTTCGTCGCCGACCCCTTCGCCGAAGCCCCGGGCGAGCGCATGTACCGCACGGGCGACCGCGTCACCCGCGCGCCCGGCGGCCCGATCGTCTTCCTCGGGCGCGCCGACGATCAGGTCAAGATCCGCGGCCACCGGGTCGAACTCAAGGAGGTGGAAGCGGCCGTGGCCGGCCACCCCGATGTCGTCGACGTGGTCGCCCGCGCCACCCGGGGGGCCGACGGCCCGCAGCTGGCCGCCTGGGCCGCCGTCACCCCCGGCAGCACCCTCACCCCGGACGCCCTGCGCCGTCACCTTCTGGCCAAGGTGCCCGGGTACCTCGTACCGGCCGTGGTGACTCTGATGGACAGGCTGCCGCGGACCCCGGGCGGCAAGCTCGACCCCAGGGCGCTCCCCGCGCCCGACGCCCGATGAACCAGCAGCCCGCGGACCCGGTCCGCGACCAGACAAGGAACGCACCCGTGTCCGTCACCACCGACGAGTCCGCCGAGCCGACAGAGTCCGCCCAGTCCGTGCAGGCAGTGCAGGCAGTGCAACGCCGGTGGCGCAGGGACTTCCGGCTCTTCATGTCCTCGCACATCTGCAACGAGCTGGGCGGCAGCATCACGTACGTGGCCCTGCCGCTGATGGCGGTGCTCACCCTCGACGCCTCGGCGTGGCAGGCCGGTCTGCTGTCCGCCGCGGAACACGCGGCGTTCCTGCTGCTGGGACTGCCCGCCGGGGCCTGGGTGGACCGGATGCGCAAGCGCCGCGTGATGATGGCCGCCGATCTGGCGCGCGCCGTCCTGCTGACGGCGCTGCCGGTGGCCTACCTGCTGGACCTGCACTCGATGCCGCTGCTGTACGCGGTCGCCCTGCTGCTCGGCTGCGCCCGGCTCTTCGGTGACGTGGCCGATCAGAGCTACTTGCCGACCCTCATCGGCAAGGACACCCTGATCGCGGGGAACTCGAAGCTGGAGACGGTGCGTTCGGGAGCCGAGTTCGCGGGCCCCGGCATCGCCGGCTTCCTGGTGCAACTGCTGGGCGCGGCCGGGACGCTGGCCGGGCAGGCGGTCACCTCGATGGTGTCCGTGGTCCTGCTGGGGCGGATCGGGGCCCGGGAGGAGCAGCCGGAGCCCGGCCCGCGCCGGCACCTGCTCCGTGACATCCGGGAGGGGCTGGGGTACGTCCTGGGCCACCGGATCCTGCGGCTCATCGCCCTGAACACGGCTGCCGTGAACCTGTTCCTCAGCGCGGTGATGGCGATCGAGGTGCTCTTCCTGACCCGGACGGTGGGGCTGCCGCCCGCGGCCATCGGCTGGGTGCTGACGACGGCCACGATCGGCTCGGTGCTCGCGGCCACCGCCGCGGACCGGGTGACCCGGGCCGTCGGCGCGGCCCGGCTCACGTGGCTGTCCCTGCTGGTGACCATGCCCTTCGGGCTGCTGCTCCCGCTCGCCGACCACGATTGGCGGATCGGCCTGTTCGTGCTCGGGTCACTCGTCCAGTCGGCCGGCGTCACCCTGTACAACATCTGCCAGGTCACCTACCGGCAGACGGTCTGCCCGCCGCACCTGCTCGGTCGGATGACCGCCACCATGCGCTTCCTGGTGTGGGGCGTGCTGCCCCTGAGCGGCCTGCTGGCGGGACTCCTCGGCGAACTGCTGGGCGTGCGGAACGCGCTGTGGCTGTGCGCCGCCGCCCTGTCGGCGGCCCCGCTGGTCCTGCTCTGCTCCCCGTTGCGGCGGATGCGCGAGTTCGAGGACGACGCCCCGAAGGCCGGGGCCGGGGCCAGTGCCGGGGGCCCGCGGCCGGCTCAGTAGCCCAGCCGGAAGGCGATGTGGGTGAGCTGGGTCCGGTTCACCGCGCCGGTCTTGCTGCGCAGCCGGCGCAGGTAGGTGTCGACGGTGTGCGGGCTCAGCCCCATCCGGCAGGCGATCATCCGGTACGTGTCCCCCTGCGCGAGGTAGGCGAGCACCTCCAGCTCGCGGGGGGTCAGGGCGGGCAGCTCCGGTGCGCGGGCGGTGAGCGTGGTGTGCAGCATGTGGGGCTCCGGATTCCGGATCGAAGGTGGAGGGGAGTGGCGAGCGGCGGGGCTCGGCGCCCCCGGTGACGGTGCGATCACGCTGGTTGTGATCGCACCGTTTCGGACGTCCGGGGCCTGAAGTGGCCGGACACCCGCTGCTGTTCGTCGGGTACAGACTTTCGCCCTGCATATCCTGGCGCCAGGGGGCGGGCACCTCACCAAAGTGCCTGGCAGTAAAGCGACCAGGGGTAAAAAGAGCAGGGTGGGGCAATGTGGACATCTGACGTGGTGCTGGATCCGAACAACTCTGATGTTGACATCGATGTCTACGGCTGGGTGCTCGAGCACCGCACGGTGGACGTGGACGCGGTGGCCGCCGGTACGGGGCACGACGCGGACGAGGTCCGGCGCAGCGTGGCACGCCTGCGCGCCTCACGCCTGCTGCACGTGAGCCCGATCGACCCGGCGGTGGCCTTCGCGGTGGCCCCGGACACGGCCGCCGAGCAGCTCGTCGCGCCCCTGGAGGCGCAGATCCGCGAGCAGCAGCGGGAGATCAGCGGGATCCGCGAGGACCTGGGGCGCTTCCTGCCCCACTATCTGGGCCGCCGCTCCACGGGGGAGTCGCTGGAGGTCCTGGAGAGCCTGGAGGACGTGCGCGGGGCACTCAACCGGGCGTCCCTCAACTGCACGACCGAGATGGTCAGTTCGCAGCCAGGTGGCGGCAGCAGGGTGCCGGAGGCGATGCAGGAGGCGCTGCGGCGGGACGAGACGATGCTCCAGCGGGGGATCTCGATCCGGACCCTCTACCACCACACGGCCCGCTTCAACGGGCCGAGTCAGGCCTACGTCGCGGCCGCGTCCGCCCTGGGGGCGCAGTACCGCACCGCACACGAACTGTTCGGCCGGCTCATCGCCTTCGACCGGGAACTGGCCTTCATACCCGTCTCGGACGGCAGTTGGGGCGCCGTGGTCATACGTGAGCCCTCGACCGTCGCGTACCTGTGCGACATCTTCGACCAGACCTGGGACCTCGCCTCGCCGTTCTCGGCCGCGGCGGGCCAGGGGCTCGAAGAGGTGGCCCGCGAGATCCACGAGACCATCATCCGGCTGCTCGCGGCCGGGCTGAAGGACGAGGCCATAGCGCGGCGCCTGGGCATGTCGCTGCGCACGGCCCGGCGCCACATCGCCGACATCATGCAGGAGCTGGGTGCGGGCAGCCGCTTCCAGGCCGGTGTGGCCGCCGCCGCGCGCGGCCTGCTGGACCTGGGGGCGGATGTGGACGGCGAGCCGGTACCGCCTTCCTGACCTGGTGTCACGCGTTCTCGTGTCTGTCGCGGGCGGCGGGCGTGTCGCATGCTGCTGGGATGGGAGCTGCGGAGCAGCCGAACAAGAGGGGCACACGTGATGGACATGCCGGATGAAGCCTGTGAACGGGAGGCCCTGCACCTGCGGGAGATCGTCCTGTTCCTCTCGGTCCACCTGGACCGGGCGCCGGGTGTGCTGTGGCCCGAGTACGACAACCCGGCGTTCGGCGACGCCGATGACGTCGATGAAGCAGATGAAGCAGATGAAGCCGACGGCACCCGTGGCGTCGGCGGTGCCGGGGTGCGCCCGGCGCAGGTGGACCGGTTCACCGCCGAACTGGCCTCCCTGACGGGCCTGTCGGTCCGGTTGGACCGGGTCGAGACGGCCGGGTCCGCCCCGGGCGTCGGGGTGGACTCCGTCTGGACCGGGCAGCCCGGGGTCCGGGAGCACCTGCTGATCCACCAGATCGCCGGCGCCGTGACCTGGCAGCTGACCGGGACCGGCGAGAGCGGCCGGCCGGAGTCCTTCCAGTGCCGGCTGCTGCCCGGCGAGCTGCTGTACGTACCGGCCCGGTGGTCGCGCAGGTGCGTCGCGGCACCGGAGGCGCAGTACGCCGTCATCTCCCTCAACGGTGCGGGTGACTGACGGCTCGGTGTACGAAAGGGGGGAGGGAGGATCGCGCCGCGATCCTCCCTCCCCCCTTTCGTACCGTCGGCCCCTACGGGCCGGGGTGATCAGCCGCCCCAGGAGCTGTCGTTCGTGTCGCGCAGCCGCCCGTTCGTCGTGGCGCCGACCGTCACCACGTGGCCGCCCGGCGTGACGATCTGATGCGGAGTCTGGGGGGTGGCCGTGCTGCCGTCGCCCCCGGTGGTGGTCGTCACGGTGGTCGCGGCCGAGGTGTCGTCGGCGGCCTGAGCGGCGCCGGCGGGCAGCAGCAGAGCGGCCGCGGTCACGGACAGGGCGATGACGTAACGCTTGAGCATGGGTTCCCCAGGAGTACGAGCGGTCTGGTCTCGGCGCGAACCGCTTTGTGGGCCGTCCGCGCCGGTCGGTGCATGACCAACCTTGCCGTGCCCCGGGCACTTCGGTGATCGATCAGACTGTTCATCAAGCTGCCTGGCGCGATGGTGAGGGGCCGCAAATCCTCTCATGTCTCACTTATTCGGTCAGGATTCCTGCCCCTACCGCGGCCGGCGGGCCCACCTCGCGCCCGACCGGCGCCTCCGCGGCCTCCCCGGCCTCCGCGGGGACCCGGGCGTCGAGCTCCCGCCACACCGGGAAGACCAGCGGCGCGAGCGTGACCGCGAGGTACAGCGCCCCCGTGCCCAGCAGCGCCGTCACCAGACCCCGGACGTCCAGGGCCAGCCCCGCACCGAGCATCCCCAGCGGGGTCGCCGCCAGCGCGGCGGCCACCAGCAGACCGAACACCCGCCCGCGGACCTGCTCGGGCACCCGCTCGTAGGCGACCGACATCATCAGCGGACCCACGACCCCCGATCCGATGCCGGACAGGGCCAGTACCGTCAGCAGCACCGGCACCGGGGGCCCGGCGGCGAGTGCGGCACACCGCAGCGCCCCGACGAGGACGAAGGCCCCGACGAAGACCGCGCGCCGTGGCATCCGGTGGCCCGCCCAGCCGTACAGGGTCGCCCCGATCAGCGCTCCGGCGCCCATGGCGGTCACCATCGCCCCGAACAGGGCGCTGCTGCGCAGCACCTGGGTCCCGTACGCCGGATAGAGCACGCCGTTCAGCGCTCCGTCCAGGGCGTTGGTCAGCATCAGGACCCCCACCATCGCCCCCAGGAGCCGGTCCCTGCGCAACTGCCCCAGCCCGAAGCGCAGTTCCTGCGCGTAGGAGCCGTGCGACGGTACGCCGTCGGCCGCCCGGGCGCGGGCCGACGCCGGCACCGAGGTCGCCACGAGGAGGGCGACCAGCACCATCGCCGCCACGTCCGCGTACAAGGTGCGCACCGGGCCGACCGTCGCGATGAGCAGCCCGGCCAGCGGCGCCCCCGCCATCATGCCGATCCGGCGGGCTCCCTCGACGGCGCCCGTGGCCCGCTCCGCCGTGACCCCCGCACGTGCCATCGCCCCCGGCAGGAGCAACTGCTTGGAGGTGTCGGAAGGCCCGCGCGCGGCCCCCATCAGGAAGACCAGGACGATCAGGACGGGCAGGGGCAGGGCGTCCCAGGCGTGCAGGAGCGGGATCAGGCTGATCGCCGCGGCCGTCGCCAGGTCCGCTCCGATGCTCGTCGCGCGCACGGGCAGCCGGTCGACCACCGGACCCGCGAACACGGCGGAACAGAGCAGGCCCAGCACCTCGGCGGTGGCGACGAGACCCGTCCGGGTGCCGCTGCCGGTGCTGTGCAGGACGAACCAGGGCACGGCGACCAGGGTCGCCGCCATGCCGAGCGAGGAGATCCCGGAGGCGGCCACCAGGGCGGCCAGCGGGGTGCGGCGGCGCGGTGACGCGGAGCCGCCGGGGTACGAGCTGGTCATACGGGGTTCCTTCCGGCACCGCCGCGCCGCCCGGCAGCCCGCGGTGGGGTCTGCCGGGCGGCGTGGTGCCCGGGGGTCGTCGGGTCAGCCGGCCATGCTCACGCGGAGGCTGAGCGGGCGCATGTCGGTCCACACCCGCTCGATGTGCGCGAGGCACTCCTCCTTGGTGCCGCGCACGCCCCGGTCGTGCCAGCCGAGCGGGACCGGCCGGCCGGCCTCCCAGAGGGAGTACTGCTCCTCGTCGTTGGCGACGACCAGGTACTGCTGCGGGGACGACTCGTTCACGGTGTTCTCCTCGAGGGATCAGGAATGCGGAAGGGTCTTCGGGGTACGGCGCTTCAGAAGGGTCAGAAGGGTCAGAAGGGTCAGAAGGGTCAGGAGGGCAGGGCCGCGGCCAGCAGATCCGCCAGCGCGGCGCAGTGCGGCGGGTCCACCAGGTCGTGGTGGTTGCCCGGGACCGCGGCCCGTACGACGGCGCCCGCGGTGCGCGGCCGCCAGGCCGCCGGGTCCACCAGTGGGGTCGCGAGCTCCGGGTGGCGCTCGTCGACCGTGAAGAGGTGCAGGTCCACGGCGAGTACGGCGTCGGTGCGGTAGGCGGCGGAGGCCGTCCCGTTCGCCTCGGCGACCCGCAGCAGTCTGCGCAGGGCCTCCGTGGGGGAGGTGCGGGGGAGCGTGCCCTCCTCACGGCCCCGGCGCACCAGGACGTCGAGCAGCTCCTCCTCGTCCAGTTCGCGCGCCGAGCCGGCGTCGATCCCGGCGGCGATGCCGTACCGCAGCAGGTCCGGATCGCCTGCCCCGCCGGCCGCACCGGCACGGCTCCCGGGAGCCGTGCCCGGCGCCGCCGCGTCGATCAGGCCGAGGAAGGCGACCTCCTCACCGGCGGCCTCCAGCCGGGCCGCCATCTCGTAGGCCACCGTCCCGCCGAACGACCAGCCGGACAGCAGGTACGGGCCGTGGGGCTGCTCCTCGCGGAGTGCGGACAGGTAGCGCTCGGCCATCTCGGGCACCCGCTCCAGCGGGGTCTCGCCGGTGTTGTAGCCCACCGACTCCAGGCCCAGGATCCGCCGGTCGCCCCCGGGGCGGGCGGACAGGTCCCGCACCAGGTCCCGGTAGCAGACGACGTCGCCGCCCCGCGGGTGGACGAGGACCAGCGGCGGCCGGGACGGGTCCCCGTCGGCCAGCGGGACCAGCAGCCTGGCGGCGGCCGCCCCCGCGTCCGGCAGCGCCTCGCAGAGCAGCTCCACGGTGCGCCGGCGGAACACCAGATTCAGCGGCAGTTCCACGCCGAACTCCCGGCGCACGGCCGCCATCAGGGCGAAGGCCTTGAGCGAATGCCCGCCGAGCGCGAAGAAGTCGTCGCGGACCCCGATCGGGGCCGTCCCCAGGGTCTGCTCCCACAGCCGCGCCATCCGCAGCTCGGTCGTGCCGCGCGGGGCGATCCGCCCCGCGCCGTCGCCGCGCGCCGCGTCCGCCGAGGGGGCGGGCAGCGCCTTGCGGTCGAGCTTGCCGTTCGGGGTGAGCGGGAGCCGCTCCAGGGCGGTCAGGACCGCCGGGACCATGTACTCGGGGAGGTCCTGGCGCAGGAAGTCGCCGAGCTCCCGCACGTCGCCCTCCTCGTCCCGCCAGGTCACGTAGCCGGCCAGCACCGCGTCCACCCCCGTGCCGTGGACGGCCACGGCCGCCGCCAGCACCCGCGGGTGGCGGGCGAGCGCGGACTCGATCTCGCCGAGCTCCATCCGGTGGCCGCGCACCTTCACCTGGCCGTCGGCCCTGCCCCGGTACTCCAGGGCGCCGTCCGCGAGCCGTCGTACGAGGTCACCGGTGCGGTAGAGCCGTTCGCCCGCCGCGTACGGGTCGGGCACGAACCGGTCGGCGGTCAGCGCCGGCCGCCCGTGGTAGCCGCGGGCCACGCCGTCGCCGCCGATGTACAGCTCGCCGAACACCCCGACCGGCACCGGTCGCAGGCCCGCGTCCAGCACGTGCAGCCGGGTGTTGGCGAGCGCCGAGCCGATCGGCACCGGCCCGTCGCCCACGGGACCGGACAGCCGGTGCGCCGTGGACCAGACGGTGGTCTCGGTCGGCCCGTACACGTTCCAGACGGTGCCCAGCGCCGTACGCATCCGCTCGGCCAGGGCCGACGGCAGCGCCTCGCCGCCGCACAGCGCCCGTACGTGGGGCGCCTGCCAGCCGGACTCCATCAGCTGGTGCCAGGTGGCGGGAGTGGCCTGGACGACCGTGACCGCTGCCGAGTCGAGCTCCTTCGCAAGGAGGGTGCCGTCCCGCGCGGTCTCCCGGTCGACGACCCGTAGGGTGGCTCCGCACACGAGCGGGACCAGCAGCTCCAGCACGGCGATGTCGAACGAGGCCGTGGTGACGGCCGCGACCGTGTCACCGGCCGTCAGCTCCAGCCTGCGCACCATGTCCCGGGTGAAGTTGGCCAGCGCCCGGTGCGGCACGGTGACCCCCTTCGGGCGTCCCGTCGAGCCCGAGGTGTACAGGGCGTACGCCAGCTGCTCCGGCTCCAGCCGCACGGGTGCGAAGTCGGCCCGCGCGCTGCCGTCACCGGCCAGGGCGTCGAGGTCCACCACGGCGACCCCCGCCGGCGCCTGCGCGGCGCCGGACAGCCCCGACACCACCAGCACCCGGGCGCCGCTGTCCGCGAGCATGTAGCCGATCCGGTCGGCCGGATAGCCGGGGTCGACGGGCACGTACAGGCCGCCGGAGCGCAGGACGCCCAGCAGCGCCGCCGGCAGCAGCACGGAGCGCTCCGCGCAGACGGCCACCGCCGTGTCCGGACCCACCCCCAGCCGGGCGAGCTCCCGGGCGAGGCGGCCCGAGACCTCCCACAACCCGGCGTACGACAGGCTCCGTTCCCCGTCGTCCACGGCCACGGCCTGCGGCGTACGGGAGGCCTGCTCGCCGACGAGCACGGGCAGCGGCCGGCCGGCGGGCGGTTCGAGGGACCCGCCGCCCGCACGCAGGATCCGGCGCTCCTCGGCCGGGCCCATCAGCGGCAGGGCGCCGAGCGGCGTCGCGGGATCGGCCACCGCGGCCGTGAGCAGTTCGGTCAGCGCCGAGGTCATGCGCTCGACGGTCGCCCGGTCGAAGAGGTCGGTCGCGAACACGGCCTCGCCGCGCAGCGCGCCCTCCTCCTCGACGAAGTACAGCGAGAGGTCGAACTTCGAGGCCCCGCTGGCCAGCGAGAGCGGTTCGACGTCCAGCCCCGGCAGTGCGGGCGGCGCGGCGGCCTCCTCGTCGAGCACCAGCATCACCTGGAACAGCGGGTTGCGGCTCAGGTCGCGCTCCGGCCGCACCTCCTCCACCAGACGCTCGAACGGCACCTCCTGGTGGGCGTAGGCCCCCAGGGCGGTCTCCCGGGCCCGGTCCAGCAGTTCGCCGAAGGCCGGGTCGCCGGACAGGTCGGTGCGGAGCACCAGGTTGTTGACGAAGAAGCCGATGAGCGGCTCCAGTTCGGTGCGGTCGCGGCCGGCGATGGGGGAGCCCACCGCCACGTCCTCGCTGCCCGACCAGCGGGCCAGCAGGGCCTGGAAGCCGGCCAGCAGCACCATGAACAGGGTGGCGTCGTGCCGGCGGCCCAGCTCGCGCAGCCCGTTCAGCAGCGGCTCGGGCAGGAAGAAGGGGAACTGCTCGCCGCGCCCGGACGGGGCGGCCGGCCGGGGCCGGTCGGTGGGCAGGTCCAGCGGGGCGAGCCCGGCGAGCCGCTCCCGCCAGTGGTCCAGGGTGCCGGCGAGCGCGTCACCGCTCAGCCGGTCGCGCTGCCACGACGCGAAATCTCGGTAGGAGACGGCGAGTTCCGGCAGCGGCTCGGCCCCTTCGAGGGTGCGGGCACGGTAGGCGGCGAAGAACTCCCGCCAGAACACTCCCACCGACCAGCCGTCGAAGGCGATGTGATGCGCGACGATCACCAGCAGGTGCTCCCGCGCCGCGATCCGCACCAGGCGGGCCCGCAGCGGGCCCGCGGCCGCCAGGTCGAAGGGCAGCGCGGCGTCGTGCGCCGCCAGCTCCCGCGCCCGCTCCCGGGCCGCCGTCGCGCCCAGCTCCGAAAGGTCGGTGAAGGACGGGGTGAACACCGAGGCCGGACAGGGTACGACGCGGGCCGCGAAGGCGCCCTCGCCGCCGTCCTTCCCGGATTCCCCGGACTCCTCGATCCGCGAGCGCAGCACTTCGTGGCGGGCGACGACGTCCGTCAGGGCCGCCAGGGCCGCGGCGGTGTCGAGCTCCCCCGTCAGCCGTACGGCACAGGGCATGTTGTAGTCGGGCCGGCCCGGCTGGAGCCGGTCCAGCAGCCACAGCCGCTGCTGTCCGAAGGACAGCGGGCCGGGCCCCTCGGGCAGCGCGGGGATCGCCGGTCCCTTCGCCCCCGCCGCGCCCAGCGAGGCCAGCGCCCGGGCGAGGTCCTCGGCCACCGGGTGGCGGAAGAGCAGCTGCATCGGAATGTCCAGCTCCAGCAGGGCGCGCAGCCGGGAGATGACCCGGGTGGCGCGCAGGGAGTGCCCGCCGCGCTCGAAGAAGTGGTCGCGGACCCCGATCGGGCCCTCGCCGAGCACCTCCTCCCAGACCTCGGTGACCGTCCGCTCCAGCGGCGTGCGCGGGGCGACGTGCGCCCGGTGCCCACCGGCCGGGCCGGATTCCGGCGCGGGCAGCGCCCGGCGGTCGGTCTTCCCGTTCGGGGTCAGCGGCAGCGCGTCCAGCACCACCAGCGCGGAGGGCACCATCGCGGCCGGCAGGGCCGCGCGCACGAAGTCCAGCACGGCGGCCGGATCACCGCTCCCGTCCCGCCACACCACGTACGCGGCGAGCAGCCGGTCGGCGCCCTCGCCGTGCGCGGCGGCCACGGCCCGGGCCACGTCGGGGTGGCGCAGCAGGGCGGCCTCGACCTCGCCGAGTTCGATCCGGTGGCCGCGGACCTTGACCTGGTTGTCGCGCCGGCCGTGGAACTCCAGCACGCCGTCGGAGCGCAGCCGCGCCAGGTCACCGGTGCGGTACATACGCGCGCCGGGCGGCCCGTACGGGTCCGGCGGATAGGCCTCGGCGGTGCGCGCCGGATCGCCCAGGTAGCCGCGGGCCACCCCGCGTCCGGCGATGAACAGCTCACCGATCGCACCCCGGGGGAGCGGTTCGAGGTGCTCGCCGAGCACGAGCACCCGGGCGCCGGGCAGCGGCCGCCCGATGGGGATGCGGCCCGCCTCGATGTCGGCGTCCGTCACCACGTGGTAGGTGGTGGTGTTGGTGCACTCCGTCGGACCGTACTGGTTGACCAGCCGCAGCCGGCCGGGCACGCCCAGGGTGTGCGCGGCGCGAGCCAGTCCGGCGGTCAGCGCCTCACCGGTGGTCATCACCAGCCGCAGCGCAGCCGTGGGCTCGCCGACGGCGGCGACCAGCGGCTCCAGCATCGACGGGACGATCGACAGCAGCGCCGTCACGCCCTCGGCGTGCAGCAGCCGCGCCAGTGCGTCCGGGTCCCCGGCCTCGTCCTGCGAGGCCAGCACGATCCGCCCGCCGGTGGTCAGCGGCGCGAACAGGTCGCGTACCGACGGGTCGAAGGTCAGCGCGGTGCGGGCGAGCACGGCGTCCTCGGGGCCGAGGCCGAAGGTGGAGGTCAACGCCGCCAGATAGCCGGTGATCGCGGCGTGGGTGACGGCCACGCCCTTGGGGCGGCCGGTGGATCCGGAGGTGTACAGCAGGTAGGCGAGGTGCGCGGGGGAGGCGGCGGCGGCCGGCTCCGTCGCGGGCAGCGCGTCGAGCAGCTGCTGCTCGGCGTCCAGGTCCAGGACCGTCAGGCCGCCGGTCAGGTCCGCGGGCAGCCCGTCCGGCAGGCCCGCCGTCAGCACCAGGTGGGCGCCGCTGTCGGCCAGCACCGTGCGGATCCGCTCGGCCGGATGGCCCGCGTCGAGGGGGACGTAGGCGCCGCCCGCCTTCAGTACGGCGAGGACGCAGACCAGCATGCGCGGGTCGCGCCCGGCCAGTACGGCCACCCGGGTCTCGGGGCCGGTCCCGAGCTCCCGCAGGCGGTGGGCCAGCCGGTTGGCGGCCGCGTCGAGCTCGCCGTAGCCGGTGGTGCGGCCCTCACAGGTCACGGCCGGGGCGTCCGGCCGCAGCCGGGCCTGCTCCGCAACCAGGGAGTGCAGGGTCCGCGCCGCCGGCGGGTCCGTGCGCGGCGCGGACTCCTCGCCGAGCAGGGCGGCGTGCTCCTGCGGGGACAGCACGTCCAGCCGCGACAGCGGTGCGTCGGGGGTCTCGGCCGCCCCGGCCAGCAGCCGCAGGTAGTGCGCGCCGAACCGCTCGACCGTGTCCCGGTCGAAGAGGTCCGTCGCGTAACTCACGGTGCCGGTCAGTCCGCCGGGGTGCTCGGTCATCGCGAGGCTGAGGTCGAACTTGGCCGTCCCGTTGGAGGTGTCCAGGCTCTCGACCTCCACCCCCTCCAGCGGCAGCGCGTCGAGCTGCTCGGGATGCAGCTGGAACAGGACGTCGAAGAGCGGGTTGCGGCTGAGGTCGCGCTCCGGCCTCAGTTCCTCCACCAGCCGGTCGAAGGGGACGTCCTGGTGCTCGTACGCGGCGAGCGCCGTCCGGCGCACCCGGCCCAGCAGTTCGCCGAACGCCGGGTCGCCGGACAGGTCGGTGCGCAGCACGAGGGTGTTGACGAAGAAGCCGACGAGCGGCTCCAGTTCGGTGCGGTCGCGGCCCGCGATGGGAGAGCCCACAGCGATGTCCGCCTGGCCCGTGTAGCGGGCCAGCAGCGCCTGGAAGCCGGCGAGCAGCACCATGAACAGGGTGGCGCCGCGCTCCCGGGCCAGCGCGCCGAGCCGATCGGCGAGCTCGGCCGGGACGTCGAAGGCGAAGGCGCCGCCCGCTCCCGAGCGCACCTGGGGCCGCGGCCGGTCGGTGGGCAGGTCCAGGGCCGGGAGGCCGCTCAGGGCCGCCCGCCAGTGGGCGATGCCCGCGTCGGCGTCGCCGTCCGCCAGCCGGCGCTGCTGCCAGTACGCGAAGTCCCCGTACTGGACCGGAAGTTCCGGCAGTGCGGGACGCTCGCCGCGGCGCAGCGCCGCGTAGGCCCCGGACAGTTCCCGCCACAGCACCGGCATCGACCAGCCGTCGCCGACGGTGTGGTGCAGGACCAGGACGAGGAGGTGCTCGTCGTCCGCGACCCGCACCACGCGGGCCCGCAGCAAGGGAGCGGAGCCCAGGTCGAAGGGGGCGGCGGCGTCCGCGTGGGCGAGGCCCAGCGCCCGCGAGCGGGCCTCCTCGCGGGGCAGGTCCCCCAGGTCGGTGCGAACCGGGGCGAAGACCTCCGGCGCCTCCACGGTCTGTACGGGGCCCCGCGGGCCCTCGGTGATCCGCGAGCGCAGCACCTCGTGCCGGGTCACCACCGCGCACAGCGCGGCGGCCAGCGCGTCGGCGTCGAGCGGGCCGCGCAGCCGGGTCGCGACCGGGATGTTGTAGTCGGGCCGGCCGGGCTGGAGCTGGTCCAGGAACCACAGCCGCTGCTGTGCGAACGACAGCGGCGCCGGCTCCCCGGCGGGCCGGGGGCCGATCGCGGTGACGGCGGGCGCGGCCGCGGCGGGACCGTCGCCGCGCAGGGCGTCCAGTGCCGACGCGAACCGCTCCAGCGTCGGGTGCTCGAACAGCAGCCGCAGCGGTACGCCGGTGCCCAGCCGGGCGCCGAGCCGCGACACGGCGCGGGTGGCCCGCAGGGAGTGGCCGCCGAGCGCGAAGAAGTCGTCGTGGCGGCCGATCCGCCCGGTGCCCAGCACCTCGCCCCACACGGCCGCGGCGAGTTCCTCGGTCGCGGTCGCCGGCGCCGCGAACTCGGCCCGGCGCACCCCCTCTTCGGGGGGCGCGGGCAGCGCGCGCCGGTCCAGCTTGCCGTTCGGGGTCACCGGCAGGGCCGCGAGCGGCACGATCGCCGAGGGCAGCATGTACGCGGGCAGCCGCGCGGCGAGGGCCCGGTGCAGCTCGGCCGGCTCGGCCGACTGCCCCTGCGAGGGCACCACGTAGGCGACGAGGCGCTGCTCGCCGGGGGTGTCCTCGCGGACCACCACCGCGGCGTGCCCGACCTGCGGGCAGCGGGTCAGCTCGGCCTCGACCTCGCCCGGCTCGATCCGGTGGCCGCGGATCTTGACCTGCTGGTCGCGGCGGCCCAGGTAGTCGACGGTGCCGTCGGGGCGCCGCCGGGCGAGGTCGCCCGTCCGGTACATCCGGGCGCCCGGGGCGCCGTACGGGTCCGGGGTGAACTGCCGTGCGGTCAGGCCGGGCCGGCCCAGGTAGCCGCGGGCCACGCCGGTGCCGCCGATGCACAGCTCGCCGACGGCGCCCTGCGGTACCGGGCGGCCGCGCTCGTCCAGGACGTACAGGCGCGTGTCGTCCAGGGCCGTGCCGATGGGGATCCGGCCGTCCACGACGGCACCGGCGCGGGGGTCCAGCCGGTGGCCCGTGGCGAAGGTGGTGGTCTCGGTGGGCCCGTACACGTTGACCAGGACGGTGTCCGGAGCCTGCGCCAGGGCCCGGGCGAAGGAGTGCGGGGAGGCGGCCTCGCCGCCCGTCCACACCTCCCGCACCCGCGTCAGGAGCTCCACGCACTCCTCGACCACCAGGTTGAACAGGGCGGCCGTGAGGAACATCGAGGTGATCCGGTGCTCCTCCACCAGCGCGGCCAGGGCCGCGGTGTCCACCCGGCCGGGCGGCGCCATGACCACCTGGCCGCCGGACAGCAGCGGCACCCACAGTTCGTACGTCGAGGCGTCGAACGACAGCGGGGAGTGGGCCAGCACCCGCCGGTGCGCGGCGCCGAAGGCGGTGTCGCGGGCGAGCGCCGCGACGTTGGCGTGCGTGACGCCGATGCCCTTCGGCTCTCCCGTGGATCCGGAGGTGTACATCACGTACGCCAGCTGGTCCGGTGCGCAGGGCGGGTACGGGACCGGTCCGGCCGGGACCGCGTCCGCCGGGGCGCTCACGTCGAGCACCGGCACGGGCGACGTACGGACCGCCTCGTGGCCGGCCGTCGCCGGATCGGCGAGCAGCAGGCGGGCGCCGGTCCGCTCCAGCATCCAGTGCAGTCGGGCGACGGGGAACCCCTCGCCGAGCGGGACGTAGACCCCGCCGGCCTTCAGGACGGCCAGGATCGCCACCGGGAGCTGGACCGAGCGCTCCATGAGCAGGGCCACGGGGGTCTCGCGCCCCACCCCGGCGGCGGTCAGCCGGGCCGCCAGCCGGTCGGAGCGGGAGTCGAGTTCGGCGTAGCTGAGGCGGTCCGTGCCGCAGACCACGGCGTCGGCGCCGGGGGCGCGCCGGACCTGCTCGGCGAACAGCTCCACCAGGCCGGCGGGGGCGAGGTCCCGGCGGACCGCGCCGTGGCCCTCGGCCGCGAGCCGGGCCGCGGTCGGGGCGGAGGGCAGCAGCTCGGCCACGGGGCGGTCGGGCTCCTCGGCGGCGGACGCCAGCAGCTCCAGGTAGTGGCCGAGGACGAGTTCGGCCGTGGCCCGGTCGAACAGGTCGCTGTCGAAGACGAGCGAGCCGGAGCAGGTCTCGGCGCCCTCGGAGACGAAGACGCTCAGGTCGAAGAGCGATCCGCCGAAGTCGGTCCGCACGGCCTGCGCGTCCAGGCCCGGCAGCCGCAGCCCGGCCGTCTCGTCCGGGGCCGACGCGAACATCACCTGCACCAGCGGGTTGCGGTCGCCGACGCGCTCGGGGCTCAGGTGCTCCACCAGCCGGTCGAAGGGCACCTCCTGGTGGTCGTACGCGTCCACCGTCGCCCGGCGGACCCGGCCGAGCAGTTCGCGGAACCCGGCATCGCCCGACAGGTCGGCGCGCAGCACCACGGTGTTGACGAAGAACCCGACGAGGGGCTCCAGTTCCACCCGGTCGCGCCCGGCCACCGGAGTGCCGACGGCGATGTCGGTGCGGCCGGCGTAGCGGGCCAGGGCCGCCTGGAAGCCGGCCAGCAGGGTCATGAAGAGGGTGGCGCCGGAGCTCTCGGCGATCCCGCGCAGCCGTGCGGTGAGCGACGCGTCGAGAGTGAAGTCCAGGCTCGCGCCGTCGCCGCTGCGGCGGGTGGGCCGGGGCCGGTCAGCGGGCAGTTCGAGAGGCTCCAGCCCGGCGAGGCACTCCTCCCACCAGCGCAGCTGCCCGTTCATCGCGCCGCTCGCGAACCGGTCGCGCTGGGTACGGGCGTACGCCTGGTAGTCGAGGGGGAGCGGCGCCTGCGGGAGGGGCCGCTCGGCGAGCAGGGCCGCGTAGCCCTCGGAGAACTCCTGCCAGAGCAGGCCCATGGACCAGCCGTCGGTGGCGATGTGGTGGACCACCAGCACCAGCAGGTGGTCCTCCGCGCCCAGCCGGATCAGCAGGGCGCGCAGCAGCGGGCCCGCCGCGAGGTCGAAGGGCCTGCGGACCTCCTCCCGGGCCAGGGCGTGCGCCCGCTCCTCCAGCTCGGCGAGGGGGGCGCTGCCCAGGTCCAGCACCGGCAGCGGGACGGCCGCCGGCGCGGGCAGGACCACCGGGTGCGGGGCGCCGTCGCGCTCCTCGAAGACGGTGCGCAGCGGTGCATGGCGGGCCACGACGGCCGTCAGGCTCCGGCGCAGCAGGTCCGGGCGGACGGGGCCGCGCAGCCGCACGACCTCGGGGATCGCGTAGCCTGGGGTGCCGTCCGTCATCCGGTCCACCAGCCACATCCGCTCCTGGGCGAACGAGGCGACGGGCTCGGCGCCCGGACCGGCAGGGCCGGCGGTGGGGGCCGGAGCCGTCGTGGCGGCCGCGCCGGCCGCCGAGTCGTCCAGCGCGGCGCGCACCCGGCGGCGCAGCAGTTCTCGGGCGGCGGCCAGGCGGCTGTCCGTGCCGGCGGCCGGCAGGCTCTCCTGGGTGGTCACGAGGTCTCTCCCTGAAGTACGAGTGAAGGAACGGCGTCGGCGGTGGCTGCGGCGAACGGGGCCGTTCCGGCCTCCAGTTCGGCCAGCAGCACCGTCTCGACGGCGATGGCGAGGGCGGCGACGGTCCGCTGTTCGAAGAGGGTGTGCAGGGGCAGGTCCAGGCCGAGGGACTGGCGCAGTCGGGCCGCCACCCGGGTGGCGCTCAGCGAGTGCCCCCCGAGGGCGAAGAAGTCGTCGTGGCGGCCGATCCGCGGCGCGTCCAGTACGGAGGCCCACACCATGGCGACCAGTTCCTCGGTCTCCCCGGCGGGCGGCTCGTACCCGGTGGCGGCAGCCGCGGCGGGCGCCGGCAGCGCCCGGCGGTCGAGCTTGCCGTTCGCCGTGACGGGCAGCCCGTCCACGACCACCAGCACCGGAACCATGTACTCCGGGAGGGAGCGGGCCAGTTCGGCGCGCATCGGCTCGGGGTCCAGGGCCGGAGCCGGGTCGGCCCCGCCCTCCGGGACGACGTACCCGACGAGCCTGCGCTCGCCCGGGACGTCCTCGCGGACCACGACCGCGGCCCGCCCGACACCGGGGAGGCGCCCCAGCGCCGTTTCGATCTCGCCGAGTTCGATCCGGAAGCCGTGGATCTTCACCTGGTCGTCGGTGCGGCCCAGGTATTCCACCGAGCCGTCGGCCCGGTGGCGGGCCAGGTCACCGGTGCGGTACATGCGCGAGCCCGGCGGGCCGAACGGGTCCAGCGGGAACCGCTCCGCGGTGAGCGCCGGGCGGCGCAGGTACCCGCGGGCGAGGCCCGCGCCCGCAAGGAAGAGCTCGCCCGCGACGCCCACCGGGACGGGCCGCCCCCGCGGGTCGAGCACGTACAGCGAGGTGTTCCAGATGGGGCGGCCGATCGGCACGGGCCCGGCGTCCTCGCGGCGGCAGTCCCAGTGCGTGACGTCCACGGCCGCCTCGGTGGGCCCGTACAGGTTGTGCAGGGGCACGTCGAGCACGTCGAGGAAGCGGTTCTTCAGCTCCTCAGGCAGCGCCTCGCCACTGCACACGACCCGGCGCAGCGACCGGCAGCCGCCCGCCTGCGGGTCCTCGGCGAACGCGGCCAGCATGGAGGGGACGAAGTGGACGGTGGTGACCGCCTCCTCCTGGATCACCCGGCTGAGGTAGGCGGGGTCCTTGTGCCCGCCGGGCTCGGCGACCACCAGGGCCGCGCCGGTGATCAGCGGCCAGAAGAACTCCCACACCGACACGTCGAAGCCGAACGGGGTCTTCTGGAGCACCCGGTCGTCCGCGCCCAGCCGGTAGCGGTCCTGCATCCACAGCAGCCGGTTGACGATGGCCGAGTGCTCCACGACGACGGCCTTGGGCCGCCCCGTCGACCCGGACGTGTAGATCACGTACGCGGGGTGCGCGGGCAGGGGGACCTGCCGTACCGCACCGGTGGCGCCCCCGTCGCGCACGGCCCCCGGATCCAGCCGGGGCAGGTCCGACGCGGCCGGCAGCGCCGCCGCCACCGCGTCGTCCGCGAGCAGCAGCACCGGCTCGGCGTCGGACAGCAGGTACGCGATCCGGTCCGCCGGCAGCGAGGGGTCCACCGGAAGGTAGGCCGCCCCCGACTTCAGCACGGCCAGCAGTGAGACGACCATCTCGGTGGAGCGGTGCAGGGCGACCGCGACGATCCGCTCCGGACCGGCGCCCCGGGCGCACAGCTCGCCGGCCAGCAGTTCGGCGCGGGCGTCGAGTTCGGCGTACGAGAGGCGCTCGCCGCGGAAGACGGTCGCCGGGGCGCCGGGGGTCCGGGCCACCTGCTGCTCGAACAGCTCCACCAGCGTGGTGTCGGGGACGGGCACGGCCGTCCCGTTCCATTCCCGGATCAGCCGGTGCTGCTCCGCGGAGAGCAGGTCCACCTCCCCGACCGGGGTGGAGGGGGCGTCGGCGACGGTCGCCAGCAGCCGCTCCAGTGCCTCGCCCAGGCTGCGCGCCGTCCGTGCGTCGAGGACGTCCGTGCGGTGGTCGAGGTGCAGCCGCAGCCGCTCCCCGGGCAGCACGATGAGGTTGACGGTGTAGTGGGTGGCGTCCGATCCCTCCACCCCGGTCAGTCGCGGTCCGCCGGCCAGGTCCCGCATCGACTCCAGGTCGAGCGGATAGTTCTCGACGACGACCGTGGTGTCGAAGAGGGCACCCAGCCCGGCCGCCCGCTGGATTCCGGCGAGCCCGACGTGCTGGTGGTCCATCAGCTCCGCCTGCTCGTCCTGGAACCGGGCGAGCGCCGCCAGCAGCGGCTCGTCCTCCCGGATCCGGAACCGCACGGGCAGGGTGTTGATCAGCAGGCCGACCATGTCCTCGATGCCCGCGACGTCCGCGGTCCGTCCCGAGACCGTTCCGCCGAACACCACGTCGTCCCGCCCGGTCACCCGGCCCAGCAGGACCGCCCAGACGCCCTGGACGACGCTGTTGAGGGTCACGCCGGCGGCACGGGCCTGCGCGGTGAGCCGGGCCGTCAGCTCGGCCGACAGCTCCACCTGGAGCCGCTCGGGCAGCGCGTCGATCCGGTTCGGGTCGGCCGCGCCCAGCAGGGTCGGCTCCTCCAGCCCGGCCAGCGCGGTGCTCCACGCGGTCTCGGCGGCGCCGTCGTCCTGGCGGGCCAGCCAGTCCAGGTGCGCGCGGTACGGGACCGCTTCCGCGACCGCACCGGGCTCGGCGCCCGAGGTCTGTTCGGCGTATCCGGTGAGCAGTTCGCGCAGCAGGACCGCCGACGACCAGCCGTCCCAGACGATGTGGTGGTTCGTCATGACGAGGCGGTGCTCGGCCGCGCCGAACCGGACCAGGGTGAAGCGCACCAGCGGCGGCCGCTCCAGGTCGAAGCGGCGGGCGCGGTCGGCCGCGAGCAGCCGCTGCCACTCCCGCTCCCGGTCCGCGGAGCCGAGTCCGCCCAGGTCCACGGCCTCCCACGGCACCTCGACGGACTCGACGACGATCTGCGCCGGCCCGTCCAGACCCTGGTCGGTGAAGGCGGAGCGCAGCGCGGTGTGGCGGCGCAGCAGCCGGTCGCAGGACGCCCGCAGGGTGTCCTCGTCCAGGGCGCCGTCCAGGGTGAGGACGATCTGGCCGGTGTAGGCGTCCATCGCGCCCGTGTCGAAGGCGGAGTGGAAGAAGAGCCCCTCCTGGAGCGGCGAGAGCGGCAGCACGTCGCAGAGCCCGGCGTAGCGCGCCGCCAGGGCGTCCGTCTCCGGCTGCGTCAGCCGCACCAGCGGCAGGTCACGGGGGGTGAGACGGCGCGGTCGGGGGGCTCCCGACCAGCCGGCCAGCAGGCGCAGGGCCTCGTCCCAGGCCGCCACCAGGGCGTCCGCCTCGGCCTCGGTCAGCAGGTCCGCGGGATGGGTGACGACCGCGGTGAAGGCGGGACCGCCGTCGCCGTCCACGGCCATGGCGTCGATCTGCAGGGCGTGCTCGACGGGCATCGCCGGATCCACCTCGGCCCGCAGGCCGCCGGCCTCGGGGGCGGGGCTCCAGGGCGCCCCGTCCCCGCCGGAGAACCGGCCCAGGTAGTTGAACAGGACCCGGGGGCGCGGGAGTCCGGACAGTTCCGCGACGCCCCGCGGGTCGAGCCGGCTCAGCAGACCGAAACCCGTGCCGTGGTCCGGTACGGAGGCGACCGTCGAGTGGATCCGCGCGACCAGTTCGGCGAGCGCGTCGCCGCCCCGGGCCGCCGCGTCCAGGTCGAGGCCGTCCAGGTCGAACCGGACCGGGTACTGGGTGGTGAACCAGCCGACCGTGCGCGCCAGGTCGTGGCGGCCGGTGCGGTCGACGCGGCCGTGGCCCTCCAGGTCGACCAGCAGCGACCCCGGGGCGCTGCCGGGGGAGCGCAGCCGGTGGCCCGCGAGGACCAGCCCCGCGAGCAGCACCTCGGCCGGACCGGTGCGCAGCGCGCCGGGCACCCGGGCCAGCAGCGGGCCGGCGACCTCGGCGGGCAGGCGGAGCGTCAGCGTGCGGGTGGCGCCGGCGGTGTCCCGCACCGGGTCGGGGACCCGATGCCAGGGCTCCTGCGGGTCCGGGCCGGCCCCGGGGGTCTCCAGCATCGAGCGCCAGAAGGGGAGCTCGGCCTGCACCTCCGGGGAACCTGCCTGGAGTTCGAGGTGGTGGGCCCACGCGCGGAACGAGACCTCCCCGTCCGTGGCCGGCAGCGGAAGCCCGGCGACGGCGGCCTCCCAGGCCGTGGCGAGGTCCTCCGTCAGGATCCGCCAGGACACCCCGTCCACGGCCAGGTGGTGCACGCACAGCAGCAGCCGGTCCGGCGCCGCCCCACCGGTGTCGAAGCGTACGGCCCGGAGCATCACCGAGGCCGCGGGGTCCAGTTGTCCGGCCGCCTCCCGGGCCGCCTCCGCCATGACCGCGGCGCGGGCGGATTCGTCCGACCCGGCCACGTCGACGGTGCGGTACAGCCGGGACACGTCGACCGAGCCGGGCTCGCCGACCGTGCACAGCGGGCCCTCCGGGCCGGCGGTGACGCCGAGGCGCAGCGCCCCGTGCCGGTCCACGACCGACTCCAGGACCTGAACGAGCGTCGCGTCGTCCGCGCCCTCGGGCAGGGTCAGCACCATGGACTGGCTGAACCGGCCGATGGGACCCGGCCCGTCGAGGAGCCAGCGCATGACCGGGGTAGCGGGGAGCGGACCGTGCTCGGGAACCGTCGGACCGGCGGCCTGGGAGGAACCCTGGCCCGGCTCGCCGACGGCCGCGGCGAGGGCGGCCGGGGTCTTGTGCGCGAACACCTCGCGCAGGGTGAAGGAGAAGCCCCGCGCCCGCGCCCGGCTGGTCAGGCCGAGGGCGGTGATGCTGTCGCCGCCGAGCTCGAAGAAGTTGTCGTCGGGGGTGGCGTCGGTGCCGAGGGCCTCGGAGAACAGCTCCGCGAGCGCCAGCTCGGTGGCGTCGTACGCACGTTCGGGGCGCTCCGGACGGTCCACGGCCTCGGGGACGTGCAGCCGCGCGCGGTCCACCTTGCCGCTCGCGGTGAGGGGCAGCCGGTCCACCGCCACGAAGGTGCGGGGCACCATGTAGCCCGGCAGGACCCGACCCAACTCCGCTGCCAGCGCATCCGGTTCGGGCGCCGGGCCGCCGTCGGCCGGCGGTGCCACGAAGGCGACGAGCCGGCGGGCTCCGCCCGCGGGGGCGTGCACGACGACCGCGGCCTGCCCCACCGAGGGCTGCCGGCCGAGGACCGCCTCGATCTCGCCCAGTTCGATCCGGTGGCCATTGATCTTGACTTGGCGGTCCACCCGTCCCAGGAACTCCAGTTCGCCCCGTGCCGTCCAGCGCACGAGGTCGCCCGTCCGGTACATCCGGGCACCGGGCACACCGGAGAACGGGTCCGGCACGAAGCGGTCGGCGGTCATGGCCGCGCGCCCCGCGTACCCCTGGGCGAGACCCGCACCGGCCACGCAGAGCTCGCCGGTCGCTCCCGGCGGCAGCAGCCGCAGTCCCCGGTCGACCACGTACGCACGGTGGTTGACCATCGGGCGCCCGATCGGCGGGATTCGGCCGTGCGAGGGCGGAACCACCCGGTGCATGGTCACGGACACGGCCGCCTCGGTGGGCCCGTACGCGTTCCAGACCTCGCGGCCGTCCGTCGCCCAGCGGTCCACGGCGTCCCCGGACGGGGCCTCACCGCCCGTGGACAGGAACCGCAGTGCCGGCAGTCCCGACGGGTCCAGCAGCGGCAGCAGCGCCGGCGGAAGGTCGGCGACCGTCACCGCGTGCTCGGCGAGCAACGCCTGGAGCCGGTCGACGTCGACCCGCTCGGCGTCGGTGGCCAGGACCAGGGTGGAACCGCTCAACAGGGAACCGAACACGTCCAGGACCGACACGTCGAACGACAGCGAGGCGAACCCGAGGAACCGTTCCGTGCGCCCGTTTGCGGATGCTTCGGTGACGCCCGCGCCGCACAGCGCGAGGTGGCCGCGTACGAAGTCGACGGCCGCCGCGTGCGGGACGACGACGCCCTTCGGCTCACCCGTACTGCCCGATGTGTACAGCAGGTACGCGGCGGACGCGGCCGGCACCGGTACGGACCTCCGGCCGGAGCGGGACCCGTCGGCCGGCGCGCTCGCGTCGACCACGCTCGGCAGGTCGTGCGGCAGCCGGTCGCGGCTGCCCGGCCCGGCGACGACCGTGCGCAGCCCGGCGTCGCGCACGATGTACGCGATGCGCTCGGACGGCAGGCCGGGGTCGAGCGGTACGTAGCAGCCGCCCGCCTTCAGGACGCCGAGCAGGGCCGCGACCATCGACGGGGAGCGCTCCACGCAGACGCCGACCGGGGTGCCCGGTTCGACGGCCGTCCGCAGCCGGTCCGCGATCTCCTCGGCCCAGGCGTCGAGCTCCCGGTAGGTGACCTCCTGGCCGGCGCAGATCACGGCGGCCTGCTCGGGGGTGCGCGCCGCCACCGCCTCGAAGAGCGTGTGCAGCGACGCGTCCCCTGCCACGGGGCCGACGCCGCCCTCGGCGAAGGCGGCGAGGCGCTCCTCGTCCTCGGCGGTCAGGAAGGGCAGCGAGCCGACCGGAGCCTCGTCCTCGGCCGAGGCGAGGGCGACCAGGAAGCGGGTGAACCGCACCCGCAGCGCGTCGAGTCCAACCCGGTCGAGGTCGGCGGCGTCACCCTCGGCCTGCACGGTCAGCGGGCTGTCGCCGCCGCGGTCGTAGACGTTGAGGGAGACGTGCTCCACCGGGCCGACCGAGAGGTTGTGCGCGGAGGCGGGAGCACCGGCGAAGGACAGCTCGTAGTCGAAGGACATGAGGTTGACGGCGGCGTCCCACAGCCGGGGTCCGCTCCCGGTGAACTCCTCGATGCGGTACCGCTGGTGGCGCAGGGCCTCCTTGATGCCGGCCGAGGTGCCGCGCAGCAGTTCGCCGACCGGCATGTCCGCGGTGACCGTCAGCCGCAGCGGCAGCACCTTGGAGAACATGCCGGGCGTCCGGCGGGCGTCCGGGGTGGTGCGGCCGGTGACCGGCAGACCCAGGACCACGTCCTCGGTGCCGCCCGCGCGGTGCAGGTGGGCGGCGGCCGCGGCCATCACCAGCACCGACCAGCGCGTGCCGTGCCGGCGCGCCGCCTCGCGCAGGGTGCGGGCGTCGGCGGGGTCGAGGTCGCCGCTCACCCGCACCGTCGTACCCGAGGCGGGTGCCGGGACGCTGCCGGTGAAGGAGACGGGCTCGGGGGCCCCGTCCAGGTGCGCGCGCCAGAACTCCCGGTCTTCCGCGCACCGTTCGGAGCGGGCGTACTCCTCCTCCCCGGCCACGATCCGCTCCCACGGCGTGCTCTCGGTGGCCGGTACGGGCTCTCCCGCGACCAGCGCCGAGTACACCTCGGCGGTCCGCCGGGCGAGGAGCGAGCCGGTGACCCCGTCCGCGACGAGGTGGTGGTAGCCCTGCATCCAGCGGTAGGTCGCCGGCCCGGTCCGCACCAGGAGGTGCCGGCACACGTCCCCGGACGCCAGGTCCGTCGGCCGGGCCAGCTCGGCGCGCATCAGCCGCTCGGACTCGGCGTCCGGGTCCGGGTGGCCGCTGACGTCGACCGTCTCCATCCGCAGCGGCGGCGGCCCGGCGGGTATCTGGTGCACCACTCCGTCCACCTCGGCGAAGCGGACGCACAGCGTCTCGGTGCCGGCCACCGTCGTGCGCACCGCCTCGGCGAGCAGCTCCGGATCCACCGCCCCGCGGATCTCCAGGTACTCGGCGATGGTGTAGTCGAGGCGGGTGGGGTCGAGCTGCTGTGCGAACCAGACGCCGTTCTGCGGCGGGGTCAGGGGCAGCGGCCCGCGGTCGTGAGTGGCCATGCGGTGGTCAGTCTCCTCAGTCGGATCGGTCGATCAACGACGACGTGAGGCCACTGTCCGCGACGGCCGGACGGTCCCGAAAGTCCCACTAATACGCCTCTTGACGAGGCCCGATCCACCCGGAGAAATCCCCGGTACCGCGACCCCGTGACAGGTGGATCCAGGCGCTCCGGCCGGCGGCGCACCCCGCGGACCCGGGAGGTGCCAGTTCGCTGTCGGGCCGGAGTAGCGGGCACGCCACTGCGTCGTCGCACCTTGGCGTTGTGCTCGAATGGCCAACGCTGGATTGCCGCTCCGGTGCAGGGGTGAGGTACTTGTGTCGCCGAGCTGCGCGAACAGGGAAGGGTCACTCCTATGTCTGACGACCCAGTGAATGTCGAGACCGCGACAGGTCCGGCGGTCAGAGGCGTGGCGGGTGACGGAATCGCCGTCGAAGGGATCTCCGGCGCAGGCGGGCCTCCCGATGCGTTCGACGGCGGAGCACCTGGTGTGTTCGGTAGAAGCTCATCGGGAGCAGGGGGCGTATTCGAAGGCGGATCCTTGGGCCCTGGGCTGACTGCCACTGCCAGCTCGCCCATTGGAGCGGGCGGGGTATTCGTGAGCCTCCAAGGCCACGGCCTCACCGCGACCACGAAAGCCGCTAAGGCGAGTGCTGCTGTATTCGACTCGAAGAAGGCCGGGCAGATTCGACTGATTCCGCATAAAGTGGAATTCCGAGAAGGCAATTCCTCCCCGAAGCTTCCGAGCTTGGGAAAAACGGGGGAGATCAAAGCCCTTGTGGACAAGAACGGCAACTGTTCTCTCTGGCTCTGCGTGAAGCGCTCCGAAACTTCGGGTGATCCCCCGCAGCCGCGATCGGCACAGTGGTGCGAGATCCAGCTTGGCCCGGCCATCGGAGGGACGGAGTGACGCTGCTCCCGAGCTGGCGAGGCTCCGCCCCGGTCGTGCCCGGGGTGTCGGCGCACTCTCAGCGGCGCAGGTAGGCGAGGACGGCGAGGACCCGCCGGTTGTCCTCGGCCGAGGGAGCGATGCCGAGCTTCGCGAAGATGCTCGCGGTGTGCTTGGCGACGGCGCTCTCGCTGAAGTGGAGGGTTCCCGCGATGGCGGCGTTGGAGCGGCCCTCGGCCATGAGTTCCAGCACGTCGCGCTCGCGCGGGGTGAGGGAGGACACGGTGCCGCGGGCCTCGCCGCGCGCCAGCAGCCGCCCGATCACCTGCGGGTCCAGGACGGTGCCGCCCGCGGCGACGCGGCGTACGGCGTCGATGAACTGACCGGTGTCGGTGACCCGGTCCTTGAGCAGGTAGCCGACGCCGCCGTCCCCGCTCGCCAGGAGTTCGTTCGCGTAGAGCTGGTCGACGTACTGCGACAGTACGAGTACCGGCAGACCGCGTATGCGGCGCCGGGCTTCGAGGGCGGCCTGCAGGCCCTCGTCCGTGTGGGTGGGCGGCAGGCGTACGTCTACGACCGCCACGTCCGGCCGCTCCTCCAGCAGGGCGCGCAGGAGACCGGGACCGTTGTCCACGGCGGAGACTACGTCGAAGCCGTGCTCGGTGAGCGTACGGACCAGGCCGTCCCTCAACAGGAAGAGGTCTTCGGCAAGGACGACGCGCACGGGATCTCCAGGGTGACTGTGGTCGGGCCGCCCTGCGGGCTGTGCAGGACGATGCTCCCGTCGAAGGTAGCCAACCGCCCTCGGAGGCCGAGCAGCCCGGTTCCCCGGGAGGGATCCGCGCCGCCGCGGCCGTCGTCCGCGACGGTGACGAGCAGCCTCGGGCCGCGGGCGCCCGCGGCCTCGTGCGCGAGGGCGATGTCCACGCGGCCGGCGCCGGAATGCTTCGCCGCGTTGGCCAGCAGCTCGCTGACGGCGAAGTAGGCGGCCGACTCCACGGCGGCCGGCAGCCGGCCGGCCAGCCGGACTTCGACCTTCACGTCGAGGAAGCTGTCGAGGGCGAGGGAGCGCACCGCGTCGCCGAGGCCGCGGTCGATGAGGACCGGCGGCTGGATGCCCCGGACCAGGCCGCGCAGGTCCTCAAGGGCCCGCCCGGACAGCTCGCGCACCTCCAGCAGCGCGGCCCGAGCGGCCGGTGGATCCTCCTCCAGCAGCCGCGTCGCGCTGTCCAGACGCATCCCGAGGGCGACGAGCCGTGCCTGGGCCCCGTCGTGCAGATCCCGTTCGATCCGCCGCAGCTCGGCCGCCCGGCCGTTCAGTACTTCGGCCCGACTGTCCGCCAACTGACCGATACGGCGCTGGAGTTCGGCCTTGCGGGGAGCGGCGAGCAGCCGCCGGCCCCACCGCGCGTGCAGGCTCAGGACGGGCGGTGCGAGGAACAGCCCGGCCGCAGTGAAGCCGAGGCCCAGCACCGCCGCCGCGAGCATCAGGGCGGTGCTGTGCACGGGAATGAAGGCGTACCAGTTGCCGTCGTCCAGGAGCTGCCACACGAAGGGCTGCACGAGCGTCCCGAACAGCCCGTACACGACCAGAGACGGCGGTACGGCGACCAGCAGGCCGCCCACCACGGGCTCCAGCCATGCCCACGACAGGTCACGCCAGAATCCCGCGTCGGCCAGGACCGCGCGCGCCCCCGCGCTCCGCGGGAGCGGATCCGGTGCGGTGATCTGCACCCCCGACCACTGTGCCGCCCGCCGCCGGGCGAGGTCACCGCACCGGCGCAACGCGCCCGCCGCGGGCGGCAGCACGCGCAGGCCCAGCCCGACGGGCAGCAACAGCAGGGCTCCCACGACGCCCGCTCCGACGGCCGCCACCCGCAGCGCCAGCAGGCCGGCGAGCTGGCACCGTCCGACAGCGGCCAGGCGGCGGGACGGTGCCGAACGGAGCGGGCGGGACTTCGCACTCATGTCCCGTGCAGGGTAGCCGGTCCGAGCGCCCGCCGGCCCGCCCGCAGCCGGGCCGCCAAGACCGCCGGCACGGCCACCACCAGGCAGGACAGCCCGAAGCAGACCATGGGCGGGACCGCGCCCGACTCCTCGTCCAGGAACAGGAGCAGCCCGAGGTTGACCAGGGCGTGGAAGCCGCCCGCGAACAGCAGCCGCCGCCACCCGCCCACCTCTTCGAGCGCGACACCGAGAACCACCGACATGGACACGGTGGCCACGAGGAATCCGGCGGCGTAGGCGGGCGCCTGCCCCAGCACCTGGACGTGCCAGACCCCCCACAGCACCCCCACGGTCACCGAGGAGGCGACCGTCCCCAGACGAGTGCGCAGCAACGGCTGCAGGAAGCAGCGCCAGCCCACTTCCTCCCCGCACGCCCCCACCAGCTGGGCCACGGCGATCAGCGCGAAGGAGTGGTGCAGCGACCCCGGCGGCGTGAAGCGCGCCTCGCCGCCGACCGCCCCGTCACCGAGCACGGCGAGCGCGACGATCAGGCCGGCGGCACCGAGGAGCACCGCGCCGCCGGGCGACCGGGTGCCTGCTCCCGTCTCCGTACCCCGGAGAAGGTCGTGCGTCCGCCGGCGCCGCCACAGCGCGGCCGCACCCACCGCGAGGGCCGGGCCGAACTGGGTCAGCTGCAGGACCTCCTGCGGTACCCCGGTCCTCGGCTGCACCGCCCCCAGCACCCCGGCCGCCACGAAGGCCATGACTGTGAACACGCCCACCGTGCCCCACACCCCGACGCGCTCCGCCCGCCCTGCGGAGCCCCCGTCCTTGCGCCCCATGAGCACCTTCCCCGTCCATCGATGGATCCTTGGAATCCCTACGCGGACCACGATGCCGCCCGGCGCCCGGCGGGCCACTGCACCTGGCAACCGGGTGGGGGTACAGCTGGATACACCCGTGGGCCGTGCCGTCGCGACGGTGAGGAACGCCGGGACATGCCGGACCACCCGGACGGGCGGGGAGCCGTGTCGTTCCGCCCGAGTGGCCGTGTGTCTTCCTTCGGGCAACCGTCAGGGCCCGCCCCGACTCCGGCACGCGAAGTGCGGAACGACCACTAGGCGGTCCTTCATGCACGTGAGGTCGGGTTCACTGTGCTCCAGTCCTCCCCAGCCCGACCGTCGGCAAGCGCGGCGGCGAAGAGCGAGAGCACCCCGTCGAGGAGCGGGTGGCCGTCCTGCCCGGCCTCGTCGGCCATGCGGGCCGCGTAGGTGAGGTCCTTGTGGGCCCATGCGGCGGAGAAGTTCAGCGGCTCGGGCGGGGTCAGGTAGCTGTCCCAGGCCTGCTGGGTGACGACGCCTCCGGGGCGGTCGAGCAGGGCCTCTCCGACCTGGCGAGGGTCCAGCCCCGCCGCTCGCGCGATCCGGAGTGCCTCACCGAAGCCTGCCAGGTGCACGGCCTGCAAGGCATTGAGGACCAGCTTGAAGCGGGTCCCCGCCCCGGCGGGGCCGAAGTGCCGGACGTCCCGGGCGATCGAGTCGAACACGGACCGCAGCGCCCCCAGGCCGCTCGCGTCGCCGCCCGCGAGCAGTACCGGGTTCCCGCCCCTGGCGCCTGCGGCTCCGCCGGTGAGCGAGGCACACGAGATCGCCCGCACGGATGGCCACCGTTTGATCGTCTACCAGGCCGAGCCCGGCAGCTGGACCATCAGGCGATGGTCCGGCTGGGACAGACGTCCCCGGAGAAGGTCAGCGACCGGACCCGTCGGCCGACGGAACGGTGAAGTGGGCGCGGGCGTATGGACGCTGGTCGCGGGCATGCGCGGCATCCGCCTGCCCGGGCGGTCGCCGACTGGCGGGCGGCGTCACGCGCAGTAGCCTGGCGTGCGCGCTCTCCCTCTCGAGGCCTGGCCGGGCAAGGCGCGGCTTCCCTCCTGCGTGGCCGGTTCGCCGACCCAGGACGGCCTCGGCGCGCCCGTACTCCGCGGCGCCCGGACCGAGCGGGCGCACTCGACCCGCGGGCGAACATCTGGACGCGATGCCCTGTGACAAGTAGCGGCACCGCAATTCCGCTCGCGGCCGTGTCAGGGTTCGCGGTCCATGATGCGACGGGCTGCCTCGGCCTCCGCCGCGGGTGGAGACAGCTCATCGAGCGTGTCGAGCTCGTCGTCCGACTCCAACTCCTGCTCCCAGGCTGCCACGAGCCGCTCCTGATCCTCGCGGGGTCTGCTCGTGAAGGCCTCCCGGTGATGCGGGCCCAAGGCCGTGAGGAATCGTCCGACCGCGTCCGTCGGCATGCGGTACTCCTTCTCGCCGTGGGGGAGGAACGGCACCAAGCGTGATGCGGCGCCCGGCCCAGGATGACGAACCAGGCCGACGCCCACAGCCCGACACGGCACGCCATCACCCGATTGCCAGCGCAACGGGTCGAGCCAAGGTACTGCTGAAACCGTGGACCGGTACCGAGCCGGCGACCGACATCGAACAACACCTGCGGACCTGCGGGCCTCCTCGCCCCGTACGGAACGCGGGAGGCTCCACCGCCACGGAGGGTCCTGGCCGCGGCTGAGGGCGGCGGGCCGCGGGGCCCCGCCGACGTCCGACGCAGATCCGCCGCGGACGACGGTGAACAGCCGAGTACGCCGTTCCTCACCGACGGCAAGGCCAGCGTGCGCGACGCGGCCCCACCGCACGCTCGGCCACCAAGACCGTCACCGAGGTGTTCGCGTTCTGTGGGCCCTGGAGGTCTGCCGGCCGGTCTTACGGATCAGGCCGAGCGGGAGGCTTCGACACCCGCGAGGGCCGCAGGGTCCGTACCCCGACGGGCGGCGCGAGGGTTGCCCACCGGGGCCGCGGGAGCCGGATACGCACCGACCGAGTCGTCCGCTCGTGCATTGTGGGCATCGGCCAGAGCAGCCGCCACTGCGTCCGCGAGCTGATCGGGGGTGTCCGCGCGGCGGGCCAGTACGACACGGCTCCGGGGTGGCGCGGCGAGCGGGTCGTCCGCGGGCAGCGCCGCCACCAGGGGCTCCACCCGAGCTGCCGTACGGTCAGTCCCGAGGTATCGAAGGGGAGTCGGGTCAGCGCCAGGTCGGGCCGACGCTCGCGCAGCCCGCCCGTCGGATCCGTCTCGGGCGCCTCGTGCAGACGGACCCGCAGCCCAGGGGTTGCGCAGTACGGCGAGGGCCGTGGGACCGGCGTCCGGACCCGCGTCGGCGACGGTGCCCCGCGCCTCGCGGTAGAAGCCAGTCGGCTCGGACCGAGGCCAGCCACTCGTCGTCCTTGGCGCGGCCTCAGCCTTGGCTACGGCGGCGGAGATGTCCTCGGACACAACCGGCGCCGCACGCTCTCTGCCGGATCGTCGCCCGACATCGAGACGATTTCCCCGGTCTCGAGGACGAAGTACTCCGCCTGCTGCTTCTCGAGGTGGGCTGTGGTCCTGGCAACGCATTCGGCGAACTCGGCGTCGTGCTCCAGTCCCTTGCCGACCGCGTGCAGGAGATCGAGGAGCAGGGCCGCCCCGCTGACGTGGTCCGCGGCGACGCCGATCGGCGTGACCGCTGAGGTCGTGTCAAGAGTATTGACAGAAGTTGAACACAATCAGACGCTGAGAGCGCTCTCACGCTTCAATACCTCGACCCCTGCCGTCGCCATTTCCCATCGGCAGGCCCCCCACACAAGGAGGATGAGAGTGTCCCGCTTGTCGAAAGCGCTGGCGTTCGGCGTCTCGGCGCTGTCCGTCGGTGCCGGTGTGCTGTTCCTCGGTCCGCCGCCTTCCGCCGAGGCTGTACCGGCGACCATCCCGCTCACCATCAAGAACAACTCCGGACGTAACGAGCCCGTCTACATCTACAACCTGGGCACCCTGCTCACGACGGGCAGGCAGGGCTGGGCCGACGCGAACGGAGCGTTCCACCCCTGGCCCGCCGGAGGCAATCCGCCCACCCCCGCACCCGACGCCGCGATCGCCGGCCCGGCCAACGGGCAGACCAAGACGATCCGGATGCCCAAGTTCTCCGGGCGCGTCTACTTCTCGATCGGGCAGAAGCTCGTCTTCAAGCTCACCAGTGGCGGCCTGGTGCAGCCCGCCGTGCAGAACCCCGCGGACCCCAACCACGACATCCTGTTCAACTGGTCCGAGTACACCCTGGGCGACGGCGGCCTGTGGATCAACAGCACGCAGGTCGACATGTTCTCCGCCCCGTACGCGGTGGGTGCGAAGGCGCCGGGCGGCACCGTCAAGAGCACCGGCCACCTCAAGGCCGGCGGCTACAACGCCGTCTTCGGCGGGCTGCGTTCGGCCGGCTGGGGCGGCCTGATCCTGAACCGCCCGGACGGCACGCCCCTGCGCGCGCTCTCGCCCGGCCACGGCATCGAGGCGGGCGGAATCCCGTCCGGCGCGATGAGCGACTACATCGACCGCGTCTGGAACAAGTACAGCTCCTCCACCCTCACGGTGACGCCGTTCGCGAACGAACCGAACACCAAGTACTACGGGCGCGTCTCGGGCAACGTCATGAACTTCACCAACGCGTCGGGGGCGGTGGTCACCAGCTTCCAGAAGCCCGACTCGGACAGCGTCTTCGGCTGCTACAAGCTCCTGGACGCCCCCAACGACACCGTCCGCGGCCCGATCTCCCGCACCCTGTGCGCGGGCTACAACCGCTCGACGCTCCTGACCAACCCCGACCAGCCCGACGCCGGCGGTGCCGGCTTCTACCGCGACGCCGTCACCAACCACTACTCCCGCCTCATCCACGCCCAGATGGCGGACGGCAAGGCGTACGGCTTCGCCTTCGACGACGTGGGCGCCCACGAGTCACTGGTCCACGAAGCGGACCCGCAGGAGGCCTTCATGACGCTTGATCCGCTCAACTGAGTGCTGCCCCGTAGGCGGCTGCGGCTGCCGGTCGGGCAGGCTCCCGCAGAGACCCCGCTTGCCCGATGGCCAGTACGCTCCGGCACCAGCGGTCCGCGCGCCGTTGACGGGGCCTAGCGTATTTCCGTCCGGGGCGCCACTTCGCGACCGGGCGGTGCGGCCCGTGCCGACGGGGTTCAGGGGGCGCAGGCCCGTGCCGCCCGTGCGCCGACGGGCCGTCGACCTCCCCTTTCGCCGCCCGCCGCCGAGGACCTCCCGGCGCAGCGGCCGAAAATCGTCGCAAGAGATGGCGCGTAGCGGTTCCTTCGGTCCGATGAACTCCGACGAAAGCGTCCGTGCGGGCAGTTGGGCGTAGTTATGCTCCCGCCCACCGGTCAGAAGGTGACCCTTTTCCGATAATTCGAGGACGCCGATGGAGCATAGAGACATTCCACCCGAAACGGTCCACCCGGAGGTGGGAGCGAGCCGGGCGCTGCCCGCGATCGCGTCCCTGGCCGCCGTCTGCCTGGTCGGGGCGCTTGTTTCCTCCTCCGAGCCGGTCGGCACCATCCTGATCGCCGCCGGCGCGCTGTGCGGCGCCGCGGTGTTCGTGGAAGCCTTACGGCGCGGCCGCGCGCTCGCCGCCTGCGGCGCCCAGATCGCCGAACTCCGGCACACCCTGGCCCGCCAGGAGACCGAGGCGACCCGCCTGTCCGCCGTCGTACTCCCCGAGGCCATCGAGCGACTGCGCCGGGGCGAGGTGGCCGAGGAGGTGCTCATCTCCCTGGGAGGCCGCGCCGGCCACGGCAACCGCTGGGGCAACGACGCCGCCCTCACCCCCCGCTTCAGGGCCGCCCTCCAGGCCGTACTGGCCCACGTCGTCGACGCCGTCGACAACGAGGAGAGCCTGCGCGACTCGGCGCAGCGGGCCTTCGTGAACGTCGCCCGCCGCGTGCAGGCGATCGTCCACCAGCAGGCCCACGAGATGCGCGAGATGGAGGACCGGCACGGCCGCAACCCGGACGTGTTCGGCGACCTTCTGCGGCTCGACCACGGCACCGCCCTCATCGGCAGGCTCGCCGACTCCATCTCGGTCCTCGGCGGTGCGCGCCCCGGCCGGCAGTGGAGCAGGGCCGTCACCCTCTACAGCGTGATGCGCGGCGCGATGTCGCGGATCATCGACTACCAACGCGTGGAACTCCACTCGGTCACCGAGGTCGCCGTCGTCGGCCCCGTCGTCGAACCGCTGATCCACACCCTCGCGGAGCTGCTGGACAACGCCACCCGCTACTCCCCGCCGCACACCCGGGTCCACCTCACCGCCGTCGAGGTGCAGTCGGGCATCGCCGTGGAGATCGAGGACGGCGGCCTCAGCATGAGCGAGGAGGCCCGGGCGCGCGCCGAGAAGATGCTCGCGCAGGCACAGTCCGGCATCGACCTCAACGACCTGGGTGAGACGCCGCGGCTGGGTCTGGCCGTGGTCGGCCGCCTGGCACAGGCGTACGGGTTCCAGGTGTCGCTGCGCTCCTCCGCGTACGGCGGCGTCCGCGCCGTGGTCATCGTGCCGCAGCACCTGATCACCACCGCGTCCGCGGCGACCGGCCTCGCCCACGGCATCGGCTCCTCCTCCGGGCCCAGGGCGGTGTCCGCCACACCGCGCGAACACCCCGTCGACGCCACGTCGGCCGGCGTGTACGTGCCCCGGCCCGCGCCGGCTCCGGCAGCCGGGCCGATGCCCGCCGCCGGCGGGCCGACCACCGAACGTACCGCGACCGGCCTGCCGCAGCGGCGCCGGAAGGACCGTGTCACCACCTCCGACGTCCGGCCGGCCGTGAAGCCGCAGCCGGCGGACGACAACGGCCCCGGAATGTGGCTGGAGGCGTTCCACAGCGGCCTGTCGGGTGAGCCCGGCAAGGACGCGCCGGGCGCCCAGGGCGCGTCGGATTCAGCGACCAAAGGGGCGTGAACAGTGATGACTCAGCGAAGCAGCATGGACTGGATGCTCAAGGACCTGGCCGCCGGAGTGCCGCAGACGCGGCACGTGATCGTACTGTCCGCGGACGGGCTCTGCGTGGCGCAGTACGGGGCCGAGACGGACACGGCCGACCGCCTGGCGGCCGCCTGCGCGGGCCTGCAGAGCCTCGCCGGCGCGGTCGCCGCCGAACTGCCCGACTCCGAGGGCCGAATGCGGCTGGTCGTGATCGAGATGGACGGCGGGTTCTTCTATCTCATGGCCGCCGGAGACGGCTCCTACCTCGCGGTCCTCGCCGACGAGGGCGTCGACGCGGGCCTGATGGGAGCGCAGATGCGCAACCTGGTGACCCGAATGGGGGACCACCTGAGCAGCCCGCCGCGGCATGACGGGCAGCCCGCGTGAAAGAGCCGCCCGCAAGCTGGGAGGAGAGCAGTCCCGAACGGCTGTACGTCATCACCGGCGGACGCAGCGGACCCTCCACCTCCGTCCGGTTGGACCTCGTGACCTTAGTGGTGGCCAAAGGGCCTCCCCGGCCCGAGATGCAACCCGAGCAGGTCTCCATCCTGCGGATGTGCCAGTCACCGTTGTCGGTGGCCGAGATCGCCGCGTACGTGCGCCTGCCCGTGAGCGTCGTCACCGTGCTGGTCGGAGACCTGGTGGCCGCCCAGCGCGTGCACGTCCGCCCGCCCGTTCCCGCCGCGCAGCTACCCGACCTTGCTCTGATCGAGGCAGTGATCGATGGACTTCAGAAGCTCTGACCCGCCCGCCGGGCCGCGCGAGGCGGACGTACTGCCGCACACGGCCGCGGCGGCCGTGAAGGTCGTCATCGTGGGCGGCTTCGGCGTGGGCAAGACGACGATGGTAGGTGCGGTCAGCGAGATCAAGCCGCTGACCACCGAGGAGACGATGACCAGGGCCGGCGTCGGCGTCGACGACACCTGGGGCGTCGCCCGCAAGATCACCACCACCGTGGCCATGGACTTCGGCCGCATCAGCATCAACGACGAACTCGTGCTGTACCTGTTCGGGACACCCGGCCAGGAGCGCTTCTGGTTCCTGTGGCGCGGGCTGTTCGAAGGCGCGCTCGGAGCCGTCGTACTCCTCGACACCCGTCGGCTGGAGATCAGCTTCGACGTCATCGGACGGCTGGAGGAGCGCGGCGTCCCCTTCGTCGTGGCCGTCAACTCCTTCCCCGGGGCCCCCGAGCATCCGCTGGAGGAGCTGCGCGAGGCCCTCGATCTGCCGCCCGCCGTCCCGATCCTCGTCTGCGACGCCAGAAGGCGGGAATCGTCCCGCGACGTACTGCTGACCCTCATGCGCTACCTGTACTCCCAGGCAGCCACCCAGGAGGCAATGTGAGCACCACCCCCACCCCACCGCCCGAGTGCCCCGCCCACGCCGCGGCGACCGCCGGCGGCCTGCACCGGCTGCACGGAGCGGAAGCCCAGGCGGACCCCCTCGCCCTGTACGAGAAGCTGCGGGCCGAACACGGCCCGGTGGCCCCGGTCCTGGTGAGCGGTGACCTTCCGGCCTGGCTGGTCCTCGGCCACCGGGAGAACCTGGACGTCGCCCGCACGTCGTCGCGCTTCGCGCGCGACCCCCGCGGCTGGCGCGACCTGAGAGAGGGCCGGGTGCCGGCCGACACCCCGCTCGGCCCCATGGTCTCCTGGGTGCCGGTGTGCAACTTCACCGACGGCCCCGTCCACGAACGGCTCCGCGGGGCCGTGGTGGAGTCCCTGGAACGCTTCGACAAGCGCGGCATCCGCCGCTACGTGACACGCTTCGCCAACCAGCTCGTCGACCAGATCGCGTCCGAGGGGTACGCCGACCTGGTGTCCGCCTTCTCCGACCAGCTCCCCATGCTGGTCATGACGCAGCTCATCGGGGCACCCGAGGAACACGGGCCGCTCCTGGTCAACGCGGCGCGGGACATGCTCCAGGGGACGGAGACGGCCCTCCAGAGCGATCGCTACGTCACCACCACGCTGCAGAACCTGGTCGTGGCGCGCAAGGCCAAGCCCGCCCGCGACCTCGCCTCCTGGCTGATCGAGCACCCGGCGGACCTCACCGACACCGAAGTGCTCATGCACCTGCGCGTCGTGCTGATCGCGGCCTACGAGACCACCGCCAACCTGATCGCCAACACGCTGCGCACCGTACTGACCGACCCGCGGTTCCGGGCGAGCCTCTCCGGCGGCCACATGACCCTGCCGGACGCCCTGGAGCAGGTCCTCTGGGACGACCCGCCGATCAACACGATCATCGGTCGCTGGGCCACCGGCGACACCGTGCTCGGCGGCCAGCAGGTGAAGGCCGGGGACATGATCCTGCTCGGCCTGGCCGCGGGCAACGCCGATCCGCAGATCCGGCCCGATCCGGCCGTGTCCGTCCACGGCAACCGCTCCCACCTGGCCTTCAGCAGCGGCCCGCACGAGTGCCCGGGGCAGGACATCGGGCGCGCCATCGCGGACACCGGTATCGAGGTCCTGCTGGACCGGCTGCCCGACCTTCAGCTCGCGGTCGACGCGAGCGAACTCCAGTGGCGGGGCACCCTGATGTCACGTCACCTGCTGTCCCTGCCGGTCCGGTTCGCTCCGCGCACGGTGGCCACCCCGGCTCCGCAGCTCTCGATGGAGCGGCCGGCGGGGCACCCCGTCCACCCGGTGATCCCGCCGCAGCCGACGGGGCCGCCCGCGGCCGCCGTCGGCGGCCGACGCCGTGGTGTCAGCTGGTGGCGCCGGCTGTTCGGCCGCCGCTGAGCCTGAGCCTCGTACCGAGGGCCCCGGCCAGCGGCCGGGGCCCTCGGTTGTTCACCGCTCAGTCGCGGAGGTGCCGCCACCAGGCCGCCAGGGCCGGCAGATCCGGCGGCTCGGTCCCGTCGGAGCTGGGGCCGTCGGCGAACCGGACCGTGAACGCGGCGTCCACGACCGGCAGTTCGTAGCGGTTGCGCGGGCTGGCGTACCGGGGTGCACGGGTCTGCCACGCGATGGAGCCGGCGATGTAGTGGCCCAGCGCCGCGAGATGACGGCGCAGTGCGTGGTCCGCGTCGTGCTCCAGGCGCTCCCGTAGCAGGAGGAAGAAGACCATCACCCGGTCACGCAGCGCCACGGCGAGCGGTACCGCGTCGGCCGGAGAGCAGCCCTCCTGATGGGCGTAGACGTTGACGAGGTTCACCTCGCGCGGTTCCAGGTGGTCGTCCTTGTCGTAGGAGAACAGGTCGTTGTCCGCACTGACGACGAAACCGGCTGCGTCCGTCAGTGCCGTCAGGGCGGGGGAGCAGAGGACGTCCGCCGGCAGCCGGTCCCGGCGCGCGACGTCCGACCAGGTCAGTGAGAACCGTGTGCCGTTGGCGAGCGGCCCCATCGCGACGAAGTCGTTCAGCCCCGGCATCACCCCCTCCTCCGCCCGGGCGGCGCGCCAGGCCGCCCCGAGCAGCCAGTCCCGTGTCCCCTCGGCGAACCTGCGCAGCTCGTAGGGGGCGAGCAGGGCGTGGGTACGGCCGACCAGGTCCAGCAGCGCCCGGGTCATGGGCCCCTCGGGCAGCAGGGACGCCCCGGGCTCCTCGACGGTGCGCAGCAGCCGCGCCCCGTGCTCGACGACGGCCGCCGTCCCCACCTCGTCGGAACCGGAATCCTGCCAGTCGTCGACGGCGTTGGCCCAGTAGTTCCACTCGGTGAACAGCAGGACCGCTTCCGTGTCCCCGTCGGGGATGATGCGGCAGGAGAAGTCGGCGCTGTGGGTGGCGAGCCCCCACGCGCGCTCGACCGGATCGGGGTACAGGCCGAAGGCGTCGAGCCACTCGACCGCCCGGGCCTCCACCTCCTTGGCGTCAGGGTGGACGAGGTCGCGCGGCAGGGGGCAGTAGAAGGGCGGCAGGCCCGTACCGAGGCGGGAGGGCCGGGGCGGCGCGGTCATCGGCCACCGCCGATCCGGAAGCGCAGCAGCCGCGTCTCCACCGCGTGGTCGCGCCACAGCCGGAAGAACTTGCTGTGCGCGATCGTCGACTGCTCGAGCCGGTCGGCGGTCCAGGCTCCGGGCTCGGCTCCCGGGTCCGCTCTCAGCCGGTCGAGTTCGGCGGTGTTCCAGGCCATGGACTGCACCCAGAACTCCGCCACCGAGTCCGTCACGTCCTCGTCCTGTACCAGTTCGAAGCCGGCCGCCTCCGCCGCGACCAGGTACTCGGCGCGCCGGCCGAGCCGTGTTCTGTAGTAGCCGTCCATGAACTCCCGCCACTCGGACGCGCCCACGAAGTGCTCCTGGATCCCGAACCAGCCTCCGGGTACGAGGGCCTTGGCGACGACCTCGAACAACCGTGCCCGGTCGGTGTATCCGCTGCTCTCGTTGGCGTAGACGGCGTCGTACGCGCACGTCTCGTCCAGGTCGTGGACGTCCGCCAGTACCGGCTCCACGCGCTGTGCGACCCCGGTGTTCCGGGCGAAGCGCCGCACGATCGGGAGGTGTTCCGGTGCGACGGTGAGGCCGGTGACCGACGCCCCGTGCTTCTGCGCCCAGTAGAGCGAGGTGCCGCCCAGGCCGCAGCCGATGTCGAGCAGCCGCCGGGGAGGCGCCTCGTACGCGCCCCAGGATCGGGCCGCGTGGTCGACTATCCGCTCCTGCGCGTCGAACAGGCTCCGCTTCAGCGTGCCCTGGGCGACGGTGGTGTCCGGTGGGCCGTCGGGGTACAGCCCCACGTGGAAGTGGACGCGTGGGCCCGGACCGTACTTCTGCAGGATCTCCTGTGTCTTGCGGCTGTAGTAGAGCCGCACCGCGTCGTCGGCGGTCGAGCCGCGGCCGCTGCCTAAGGTCCATACGAGGGGTATGACGCGCATGGGGTGTCCGCCCTTTCGTGGGGTAGGGCCGCCCCCCGGGGAAACGCCGGTGCCGCTCTCGTAGCGTCCCGAAGGGCACACTGTTGAAGCACGGACCATCGTGGCACTTCGGAGGCACCGCGTCAGCCCGCTGGAGCAGCACGGTACCGTCAAGATCAGTGGGTTGTGGGCTGGTTGACGCTGTTCACGAGCGTGCCCCTGACGTGGCCGGCGGTCGACGCGGTGTGCCCGTCGGCGATCTGTGTCAGGGGGTAGGCGGTGATCTCCGCGAGGCGCGGTTCGCGCGCGGCGACGAGACCGGGAGGGGTGTCTCCCGCCACCGTCCCTGCCTCCGCGACCTTCACCGCATCGGAATGGGGTAGCGGTTGCGCGAGCGCGCTGGCCGTGAGGGAGCAACCCTGGCCTTGCGCGGCGCCCCTGCCCGGGCGCGGCGACTCCTGGAGCTCACCGGTGCCACCGGCGTCCCCCGCACCGTCCGGTGCCCGCCGCGCCCGGCAAGATCCGACGCCGGGGGGTCGGGGTCCAGTGGCGAAAGGCCGAGGGCGAGGGCCGCCGCGCTTGTGGGGACCTTGGAGGGCAGCTCCGGTTCGTTCATGTCGGCCGCTTGCCCCTGTTCGGGTCCGGACACGTGCCGGGTGCGTCAGGCTGTCCGGGGGGCGAGCATCTGCCGGGGCGGCAGTCGGAGCGGGGTGGCGACCGCCGAGCAGAAATCGGCCAGCCCCGCCGCCAAGGCCTCCCGCGAGGCCGGTGACATCGTCGCCATCGCCTTCGCCAGGGCCTCCTGCCTGCGTGCGCGCAGGCCGTCGAGGTACGCCCGGCCGGCCGGCGTCAGGTGGACCAGGACTTCGCGCCGGTCGTCCGGTCCGGGGTGTCGTTCGAGGAAGCCGACGGCCTGGAGCCGGTCGCACAACCGGGTGACCGAGGGCGGGGCCGCCTCCAGCAGCCGGCCCAGTTCCCGCAGGTTCATCTCGTGCCCGTCGACGAGGAACAGCACCCGGGCCTGGGCGGAGGAGACGGGCGGCTCGCTGACCGTGTCGCGCCCCCGCTCCCAGACCACCTCCAGCAGCTCGATCAGCTCGCTCATCTCCGCCACCGCCGAGATGACCGGGCCGTGGGAGCCGCTCGGCGGCTGACTCATGTGACACTCCCTACCGGGCGTACGAGCCGCCTTTCCCGGCGAACCGGCGGCTTCGTGGTCCCCCATTTTGACAGTCGCGAGAGAGGCGGGTATCGAACCGGTGGCTGGAGGCGACGGAGTGGCGCGCATCCTGCGGGACGCGGCACCGCACGAGCTGTTCGAGAAGGTCCGTGAGGCCCTGGTCCGCGACCACGGAGCATCGAGCGCGGAACTGCTGATGGCGGACTACGCCTCGGCCCGCCTCCAGCCCGTGACGGCCCAGCCGTACACCGCCGAGTCCGTGTCGGCGTACAACGGCCCGGAGGGCCGGGCCTTCGGCGCCCAGGAGCCGCACGTCGTCGTCCGGGAGAGCGGGGTCACCGCTCACCTTCCGGTGAGCGTGCGCGGCGACCGGCTGGGTGTCCTGAGCGTCCAGTACGCCGCCGGCGCGTACGCGCCCGCGGCGCTCGGCCCGCTGAGGGACGTGGCGGACGCGCTGGCCCACGAGATCCTCGTCGCCGACCGGGACACCGACTACTTCCTCCAGGCCCGTCGGGCCAAGCGGCTCACCCTGGCCGCCGAGATGCAGTGGCAGCTGCTGCCCGGACGTTCCTGCTCGCGTCCGGAGTACGACCTCGGAGCGCAGTTGGAGCCCGCCTACGCCATCTACGGCGACTGCTTCGACTGGTCGGCCTCCGCCGACCACCTGACGCTGACCGTCAACAACGGCATGGGTGAGGGCATCGACGCCGCCCTGCTGACCAGCCTCGCCGTGAGCGCCATGCGCAACGCCCGCCGGGCCGGCCTCGGGATCGCCGACCAGGCGTCGCTGGCCGACCAGGCCCTGTACGGCCAGTACCGGGGCCGGATGCACCTGGCGGTGCTGCTGCTCCGCATCAGCCTGGACACCGGCGAGGCCGAGATCGTCGACGCGGGATCGCCCCGTCTCTGGCGACTGCGCGAGGGAACGGTGGAGCAGATCGAGCTGGAGGCCCAGCTGCCGCTCGGGATGTTCGAGGACACCGTCTACACCTGTCAGCGCCTGCGCCTGCTGCCCGGGGACCGGCTGTTCTTCCTGAGCGACGGGGTGTACGACGTCCTGTCCCCGGCCGGGGAGCGCTACAGCCTGAACGCCCTGGGCCGGGCCGTCCTGAACACCCGCCTGCTGCCGCCCTCGCAGGTGCCCCGGGCGTTCCTGGAGGAGCTGGCCGGACACCGCGGTGGCGTCGAGGCCGCCGACGACGCCATGGTCCTCTGCCTCGACTGGCACGGACGGCCCGGTGAGGGGCCGGGCGAACCGTAGGGCGCCCGGGACGGTGGGATGCCACAGTGGTGGCATGTCCCGTCCCGGCCCGACCGGAGCGCACGAGGATCCGGCCGCGGTGCTCGGCGCCGCCGCGGAACTCCTCGCAGCCCTGTACGCCCGGGGCCAGGACGGCGGAACACCGGCCGTGTCCCCCTCGCAATGGAGGGCGCTGCTGGCGGTCGAGGCGGCCGAAGGCATCAACCTGCGGGCCCTGGGCTCCCTGCTCGATTCCCGCCCGCCGTCCGTCACCCGGCTCTGCGACCGGCTGGAGGCCATGGGCCTGCTCACGCGCGCTCCGCACCCGAGCAGCCGGCGCGAGGTGGAGCTGCGTCTCACGCCCCGGGCGCGGGCCCTGCTGGACGAGCGGCGGACGGCCCGGGAGCGCGCCTTGACGGCGGTCCTCGCCCGGATGACAGCGCAGGACGTGGACGCGCTCGTGACGGGTCTTGCTGCGTTCCGGGAAGCGGCCGCCGGGCTCCTCCCGGCCGAGGCCGCCGCGAGCACCCCGGGTCCGGCGGCCGCGGCGACTCCCGACGCGGACGTGCCGTCGGCCGCCCAGGCCGCGGCCACCCCGCCGACGGCTCCTCGCGCCAGTCGGATTCCGGACACCGCCTGAGGGTGGGTCGGGTCCCTTGCGGGGGCTGGTACGACCTCCGGCGCGCACCCGGCATAATCATTGAGTTCGTAAAACATTGCCCTACGGCAAATGATCGCTCTACGCTGATCCGGCACGACCAGGCGTCCGTCGGACGTCCGCTTCCGGCGGCGAGAAGGGACAGACGCGACGCGATGGCGAGCACTCTTGGGCTCGGGGACCTGCATCTGGCTGCCCGTACGCCACCGCGGCAGGCGGTGAACCGGGCCCGGCAGGCCGCCTCCGTCGAGGGGGACGACTCCCTGGCCCTGTGGGACGGGGCGCCGCCGTACGTCCTGCTCATCGAGGACGACGAGGGCGACGCCCTGCTCGTCGAGGAACTCGTCGAGGACAGCGGCATCGACGTCCGCCTCGGCCGCGCCTCCTCCCTCGCCGACGCCCTGCGCCTCCTGGAGGACGAGGCACCCGCCTGCGTGCTGCTCGACCTCCACCTCCCCGACGCCCAGGGGCTCGACGGACTGAAGAAGGTCCTGGCCGTCTCCGCCGAGGTCGCCGTCGTCGTCCTCACCGGTCTCTCCGAGGAACGTGCGGGACTGACCGCCGTCGCGGCCGGTGCCCAGGACTACCTGATCAAGGGGCGCGTGGAGCCGGACGTCTTCATGCGGGCCATCCGGTACGCGATCCAGCGCAAGCGGACCGAGCTGGCGGCGGTCGCCCTCGAAGCGGGTCGCCTCCGCGCCGAGGAGAACGCCCGCCTCGAACGTGGTCTGCTGCCGACCCCGCTGCTCCTCGACGACCCGGCCGACGCCGTCAGCGTCTGCGCCCGCTATCACCCGGGACGGGCCCAGACACTGCTGGGCGGTGACTTCTACGACGTCGTCCAGACCCCCGACGGGGCCACCCACGCCGTCGTCGGCGACGTCTCCGGGCACGGCCCGAGCGAAGCGGCGCTCGGCGTGTGCCTGCGCGTGGCCTGGCGGTCCTTCGTGATGGCCGGCGCGCGCGACGCCGAGCTGCTCGGACTGCTGGAGCGCATCCTCCTCGCGGAGCGCTCCGGCCCCGAGATCTTCGCCACCCTGGTCTCCGTCACCCGCACGCCCGGCACCGCCGCCGTGTCCGTGCAGCGGGCCGGCCATCCCGGATTCCTGGTCCGCTCCACGGCCGGCGTGGAACTGCGGACCGTCCCGGGAGGGCCCGCGCTCGGCATCATGCCCGGCTGGGGCGCCGGCTGGCCCGTCACCGAGGTCCCGCTGGAGAAGGACGGCGCCGTGATGCTCTTCACCGACGGGCTGATCGAGGGACGCATCGGCCCGGGGTCCGAACGGCTCGACGAAGCCGGTCTCCTGGAAATCGCCCGCCGCCACGCCGGCCTGCCCGCCGAACGGTTCGTCGACTCCCTCATCCAGGCGGCGCAGGGCCTGGCCGCGGACTGGGGCGGCCTGGCCGACGACGTCGCCGTGCTGCACCTCGAATGGAACACCCCCACGTGACCCCCACCACTCAGCCGCTGCAAGAGCGCCGGGGACTGGCCGCCGACCGGCACGGGCCCAGCCTGCGGACCTGGCTGACCACCGTGCTCGTCGTCCTGGCCCTCATGGTCGTCGGCACCGGCGCCCTCGGAGCCACCCTGCTCTCCCGCACGACCACGGCCGGAAACCGGCTCGTCGACGGGATCCTGCCCGCCCAGCGGGACGCGCTGCGGCTGGAGACCGCCCTCCTGGACCAGGAGACCGGCATCCGGGGCTACCTGCTGGCCGACGAACCCGCGCTCCTGGAACCGTACGAACGCGGCCTGGCCAACGAGGCCACCGCCGCACAGCGCCTGTCGACCGTCCTCGAAGGAGACGCACGGGTACGCGGCGACCTGGCGGCCGTGCAGGAGGCCGCCCGCGCCTGGCGCCAGGAGTTCGCGGTGCCCGCCATCGCCTCCGTGGAAGACGGCGGCCCCCGGCCCTCGCTCCAGACCGGCAAGGACCGTTTCGACGAGGTCCGCCGGCGGATCGCCGCGCAGCAGGCGCACCTGGACCGCATCCAGGCCGAGGCCCGCACCACCTTCGGAGAGGCGCGTACGCAGCGCGACCGGATCCTCCTGGCGATCGTCGCCGCATTCCTGCTGGCCGGCGCCGCTCTCGCGGTGCTCCTGCACATCGGTGTGCTCCGGCCCCTCGCCCTGGTGCGCACGGCCTCCCGACGCGTCGCGAACGGGGCCTTCGACGAGCAGATCCCGCTGCGGGGCCCGGCCGAGCTGCGGGACCTGGCCGCTGCCGTGGAAGCCATGCGGCACCGCACCGTCGCCGAACTGAACGAGTCGCGGCGCAACGCCGAGCGGCTCGACCGCACGGCCGCGGAACTCGACGCCCAGGCGGTCGAGCTGCGCCGTTCCAACGCGGAGCTGGAGCAGTTCGCCTACGTCGCCTCGCACGACCTCCAGGAGCCGCTGCGCAAGGTGGCCTCGTTCTGCCAGCTCCTCGAGAAGCGTTACGGGGACCAGCTCGACGCGCGCGGCACCCAGTACATCGCCTTCGCCGTCGACGGCGCCAAACGGATGCAGGTGCTGATCAACGATCTGCTGGCCTTCTCGCGGGTGGGCCGGATCCAGGACGCCCGCGAGACGGTCGCCCTGGACGGTCCCCTGGACCGGGCGCTGCGCAACCTGGCCGCCGCCGTCGAGGAGAGTGACGCGCAGATCACGCGGCCCGAGCGGCTGCCGGACGTGGTGGGCGACCCCACGCTCCTGACCATGCTGTGGCAGAACCTGCTCGGCAACGCCGTCAAGTTCCGCTCGCCCGACCGCACCGCGCGGGTGGAGGTCGCGGTGGCCGACGAGCCCGCAGCGGACCCGGGTTTCGCGGCCTTCTCGGTCACGGACAACGGCATCGGAGTCCCGGCCGAGTTCGCCGAGAAGGTGTTCGTCATCTTCCAGCGGCTGCACGGCCGCGAGACGTACGGAGGGACCGGCATCGGCCTCGCGCTGTGCAAGAAGATCGTCGAACACGCGGGCGGCCAGATCCGGATCGACACGGCCCACCAGGAGGGCACTCGGATCGTCTTCACCCTGCCCGTCGCCCCAGATGCCGGTGCCGTACCGGACCCCGTACTGACCGAAGGAACCCCCTCATGAGCACCGCCGACGACCACCCCCGGGCAGCCCCCGCCGAAGTCCTGCTGGTCGAGGACGACGCGGGCGACGAACTGATGACCCGTGAGGCCTTCGCCGACAACAAGATCGGGAACGTCCTGCACGTGGTACGGGACGGCCTGGAGGCGCTGGACTTCCTCTACCGGCGGGGCGAGCACGTGGACGCGCCCCGCCCCGACCTCATCCTCCTCGATCTGAACCTGCCCAAGTACGACGGCCGGCAGGTGCTCGAGCAGATCAAGACGGATCCGGAGCTGAGCCACATCCCCGTGGTCGTGCTCACCACCTCGGCCGCCGAGGAGGACATCCTGCGCAGCTACAAGCTGCACGCCAACGCCTACGTGACGAAGCCGGTCGATCTCGACCAGTTCATGCGGGCCATCCAGCAGATCGACGATTTCTTCATCACAGTCGTCAAACTGCCCCGCGCCGGCCGGTGAGGGCCGGACGGGAACGGGGCGCAGCGCGAACCGGCGCGACAACACGGAGAGGACGGCCATGAACAGGGACACGCAAGACACGGACGAACGCAGCCACGTCGAGACGCGGTCCGAAGGGGACGTACGGATCGTGGTGATGGCGGGGGAGTTCGACATGGACAACGTGGCCGCGCTGCGGGTCGCGATGGACCCCGCGGCGCCGGGTGTCGCCCGGTACGTACTGGACGTCGCCGCGGTGACGTTCGTCGACTCGACCGCACTGAGCGTCCTGCTGATGCCGGCCCTGGAACGGCCGGTGGTCCTGGCCGGGAGCGTACCCGCCCGCCTGGCCCGGCTCCTGGAACTCACCGGCGCCGACACCGCGTTCGCCACCGCGCCCGATGTGGCGGAGGCCACGACCATGACCGTCGCGCCCCGGCGGGTGTGACGGGGTCCGAGGCGCTTCCCCGGTTTGAGAACCGCAATCGCGGCCATACGGGCGTCCGACAGTGTTCGACGTCCGTCGAGGTCCCCGGTCCGACACGGATCGGGGACCTCGACGCGCGAAGGGGAGGGGACCTCGTATGACGACACCGGACGAGGACGTGCCGGCATCCGTGAGGGGCACGGGCCTCGGGCGTGACGTGGTGCTCGTGGTCGGGCTTGTCGGCATCGGCATCGGCGGCCTGGTCGCGTTCGTGAAGGCCGCGCCGGAGAGCGGGGCCGGACTCCCGGTGTCGCCGATCGCCGCCCTGGTCGTGCTGCTGCTCGGAGCGGTACTGGTGAAGTGGACGGTCGCCCCCGGCCGGCGCCGCGTCCCCCGACGGCGCGGCTCCCGAGGGCGGCGCCCGGCAGCTGCGCTCGACGGGAGCGCGGCACCCGGGACCGCGGCACCCGGGACCGCGGCACCGACGACGGAGCTCCCCGATGTGGGGAGCGGGGCCCTGGACCATGCCGGGGCGGACGCGGACGGCTTCGAGCACACGGTCGCCGCGTTGTGCGCCCGGGACGGCTGCACCTCGGTGGAGGTCGTCGGCGGCGCGGGTGACCTGGGTGCCGACGTCCTGGCGACGACGGCGGACGGGAGGCGGGTGGTGTTGCAGTGCAAGCACTACTCCGAGGACAACCGGGTCGGTTCGCAGGACCTCCAGCGCTTCGGCGGGACCTGTTTCGCGGTCCACCAGGCGGATGTCGCGGTCCTCGTCACGACCGGTTCCCTCACCGCTCCCGCTGTCGAGTACGCCGAGACCTGCGGGATCGTCTGCGTCGACGGCGAAGTCCTGGCGGCGTGGACGGAGATGGAGGCACCGCCTCCGTGGGAGGCGGGCGGGCCGTAGCCCGGAGCGAATGCCTCCGCCTGACCCGCCCTCCCGCCTTCCCGCCCTGCCGTCCCGACCGAGGAGCACCACCATGACCGACACGGGCACCACCCGCGCCACCGTCACCGACACCCCTGCCGCCCGCACCGCGCCGCTGCCCGGAGCCGGGCCCGCCACCCCCGGCGCGGACTTGGAGCAGGAGCGCATCCACCGCATCCGCCGCCGGCTGGAGAGACTGATCGGCATCGCGGCGACCGAGGGGAACTCCGTACGCCCCCTGCGCAACGGGGACGAGATCTTCACCGCGATGCTGGACGCCATCGGCTCCGCCCGCCACACCGTCGACATGATGACGTTCGTCTACTGGAAGGGCACCATCGCCCGCCGGTTCGCCGAGGCCCTGGCCGAACGCGCCCGCGCCGGAGTCCGGGTACGGCTGCTCCTGGACGGCTTCGGCAGCCGCCTGATCGAGCAGGACCTCCTGGACCACATGGACGCCGCCGGAGTGGACGTCGCCTGGTTCCGCAAGCCCGCCTACCTCTCCCCGCTCAAGCAGAACCACCGCTGCCACCGCAAGGTCCTCGTCGTCGACGAACGGACGGCCTTCACCGGGGGAGTGGGCATCGCCGAGGAATGGTGCGGTGACGCCCGCAACCCGGGCGAGTGGCGCGACACGCACGCCGAGGTCCGCGGACCCGCCGTCGACGGGATCGCCGCGGCGTTCGCGCAGAACTGGGCGGAGTGCCATCCGGAGCTCTTCGACGAGCGCGACCGCTTCGTGTCCCACGAGCCGGCCGGCTCCGCCATCGTCCAAGTGGTGCGCGGCTCGGCCGCCTTCGGCTGGCAGGACATGCAGACGCTGATGCGCGTGATCCTCGAATCGGCGCAGGAGCGCGTGCGCCTGGCGACCGCGTACTTCGCCCCCGACGACCACTTCGTCGGCCTGCTCGCGGACGCCGCCCGCCGGGGCGTCACGGTCGAGATCCTGCTGCCCGGCCCGCACACGGACCAGCGCGTGTGCCAACTGGCCGGACAGCACCACTACGAGGCGCTCACCACCGCGGGCGTGCGCATCCACCAGTACCAGCCGACGATGATGCACGCGAAGGTCATCACCATGGACGGTGTCGTCTCCCTCATCGGCTCGTCCAACTTCAACCGCCGCTCCCTCGACCACGACGAGGAGGTCATGCTGGCGGTGATGGACCCGGACCTCACCCGGACCCTGGACGAGCACTACGACCAGGACCTGGAGGTCAGCACCCGGATCGTCGGGCACCGCTGGAAGCGCCGCTCCCTGCTCCAGCGCGCCCGCGAGCTGTCGGTCCGCCCGCTGCGCCGCTATCTGTGAGGGGCCGGGCGGTCAGGACAGGCGCAGGACGGTGCTGATCGTCTTGCCGTCGGAGTGCGTCCGGCACTCCACGCGCTCCGCGAGGCGCTGTACGAGCGGCCACCCGTACCCGCCCGGACGCTCGACCGTACCGGTCCGGGCGGCGGGGAACAGGGGGCTTGCGTCGCCGATGGACAGGTTCAGGAGGTCCTCGGTGACGTCGGCACGGAAGGCGGTGACCCCGCCGCCGTGGCGGATCGCGTTGGTGACGAGTTCCGACGTGACGAGGAGTGCGTCCGCAGCGGTGGCCGTGTCGAGCTCCACCCCGGCCCGCAGCAGCACCTCGCTGACACGGGCGCGGGCGGCCGCCGCGGAGGCCGGCGGGCGGGCGGACCGCGGCTCGTCCTCCCGCGTCAGCCCGTTGTCCAGTACGTCGCCCGAATCGGGTGTGGTGGTCATGACGTCAGCGCTGCCTCCAGACTGTCCGCCATCGTGAAGGCGGATGCGGTCCCGGTGACCTCGAACAACCGCTGCACCGCAGTCTGCAGAGGACCGGCGAGCACGAGGATCGCTCCGGCACCGCGGTGGGCCCGTTGGGCGTCCAGGAGCGCGTGCAGGACAGAGGAGTCCGCGAAGCGCGTACCGGAGAGGTCGACCACCGTACGGGTGCGACCGCCCGCAGGGGTGGCCGCGAGGGCCCGGTTCAGGGCAGGCGCCCGTTCCCCGTCGATGTCGCCGCGCAGGCTGACGACTGCGACGCCCTGCTCGGTGGTCGTCGTGACGACCGCTTCGTCTCCGGTCACTCCGACATCCTCCTACAGGGGAGGCCGGGGGAGGCAAGGAGTCCTTGGGAGGAGGGCGCCCCCACCCGCGCGGGTGACGGTTCGTCATGATGTCGGAAGGGTGCCCGGTTGCGGCCGACGTGCTCCGTGGAGGATGGTTGCCGTAAGGCAACAATGTCTCCGACGTGAAGAAGAAGAGGTGAGGGGTTCGCGCAGCGGGCCTTGGATGTGTGGTTCCCTTCCCGCAGATGACGTCCGGTTCACCGGCAGCGGGCCTCCCGTGGAGTGAGGCCCCGTACCCCGTTTTCGCCGCCGATCCCCAGGCCAGGGTGGTCTTCGCCAACGAGGCGGCCCGGCTGGTCTTCCCGCAGGCGCGCCCCGGCGCGGCCCTGGCCGACGTGGTGCCCGCGTGGCTGGCCGCGGCGCACGCGCGGCACCGGGCCGACTCCGCCCCCGCGAACCCGCCGGTGCCCGGCGCGGCCCGGTTCGTCCAGGGCCCGGTGGGCGAGGGGTCGTTCGAGGCGCACCCCACCCGCAGGGACGACGGAAGCGTGGTGTGGTGGCTCGTGGACGACACGGACCACCGGCTGGCCCGGGAAGCCCTGCGGACGGAACAGGAACGCACGGCGTTCCTCGTCCGCTCGTCCAACCTGCTGCTGTCCTCGCTGAACCTGGACCGCTGCATGAACGTCACGGCGCAGCTGGCCGCCGAGCACCTCACCGACGCCGCCCTGGTGATCGCACCCGCGCGCGACACCGGCCTGCCGGTGGTGGCCTGCGTGCGCGGCGGCACGCCCTCCGTGTCGCTGCGGGCCGTCGACCCCGAGGAGGTCCCGGGCCTGGCGGAGGCGCTCCAGGGTTTCCCGCCCGTGCCGTCCCGCTGGATCGATCCCGCGGCCGCGCCCGACTGGCTGCTCCCCGAGGGTCTGGACGGTGTCGGGTCGATCGTCGTCACCCCGCTGCCCGGCCACGGGGTGCCCGCCGGCGCACTCGTCCTGTTGCGCGGCACCGGAGCCCCCGCCTTCACGGAGGGCGAAGAGGTCTTCGCGAGACTGTTCGCGGCCCGCGCCGGCGCGGCGATGTCGGCGGCACGCCTCTACGCGGAGCAGGCGTCGGTCACCGAGACCCTGATGCGCGAGCTGCTGCCGCCCCGGCTGGGCCAGGTGGCCGGCGTCGAGTACGCGGGGGGCTACCGCCCCTCCAAGGACCACGAGCGGGTCGGCGGCGACTTCTACGACGTCCACCCGGCGGTCGACGGGGGCGACGCGTCGCTGGTCGTGCTCGGAGATGTCTGCGGCAAGGGCCTGGAAGCCGCCGTCATGACCGGGAAGATCCGCAACACGCTGCACGCGCTGCTCCCCATGGCCGACGACCACCACCGCATGCTCAGCCTCCTCAACTCCGCGCTGCTCAACTCCGAGAGCACCCGCTTCGCCACCATGGTGCTGGCCTCCGCGACGCGCGAAGGCAACAGCGTGCGGCTGCGGCTGACCAGCGCCGGCCACCCCGCCCCGCTGCTCCTGCGCTCCGACGGCCGGATCGAGGCGGCGGCCACGCAGGGCACCCTGGTGGGGGTGCTCCCCGCCGTCTCCGCCGAGACGGCCTCGGTCACGCTGGCACCCGGCGACGCCTGCGTCCTGTACACGGACGGGATCAGCGAGGCCCGCGGCGGTCCGCTGGGCGGGGCGATGTTCGGCGAGGAGCGGCTGCGGCGAGCTCTGTCCGATTGCGCGGCGATGCCCGCCCAGGCCGTCGTCGAACACGTGCAGATGCTCACCGCCCAGTGGGTGGGCCGAGGCCGTCACGACGACATGGCCATCGTGGTCATCTCCGCGCCCCGCACCAACCACCTCAGCGCGGTGGACGGCCACACCCGGGGCAGGTTCACCGCATGAGTTCGCAGAGCACCTCCCCGGTCCTGAGCACGGACGCCCTCGCCGAAGAGGTCTGGGGATCCGTCATGGCCCTCGACGAACCCGCCGCGGTGGGGTCGGTCCTGCGGGCACTCGACGACGGCGTCGGCCCGGAGTCCGTCCTGCTGGAGGTGATCGGCCGGGTCCAGGGGCGGGTGGGCGAGGAGTGGGCCGCCAACCGCATCAGCGTGGCCCAGGAGCACGCCGCCACCGCCATGAACGAGCGGGCCGTAGCGGCGCTCGCCCTGCATCCCGCGGCACGAACGGAACCCCGTCGCGGCCGGATCACGGTCGCCTGTGTGGACGGTGAATGGCACGCCCTGCCGGCCCGCCTGCTCGCGGAGGTCCTGCGGGTCCGCGGCTGGCACGTCGACTACCTCGGCGCCCAGGTACCCACCCCGCACCTCATCGCGCACGTGCACCGCACCGGCCCCGACGTGGTGGCCCTCTCCAGCTCCATCCCCACGCGCCTGCCCGTCGCACACGCCACGATCACCGCCTGCCAGGCCGTCGGCACCCCAGTGGTCGTCGGCGGCGCCGCCTTCGGACCCGGCGGCCGCTACGCCCGCCTCCTGGGCGCGGACGGATGGGCGCCCGACGCCCGCACCGCCGCGGACGACCTCGCCCGTCGGCCGCTGCCCCGGCCCCGGCCCGGCCACCAGGCCATCGACGACCTCCCCCACCTGAAGGACCAGGAGTACACGCTCATCGCGCGCGGCCGGCCCCGCCTGGTCCGCGAGGTGCTCGCCGAACTGGAGGACGCGTACCCCGCGGTGCGCGACTACACCGAGGAGCAGCGCGAACGCACGGCCGAAGACCTCTCCCACATCGTGGAGTTCCTCGCCACCGCCTTGTACACCGACGATGAGGAACTCTTCGGCGGCTTCCTGCTCTGGACCGCCGACGTCCTGCACGCCCGAGGGGTCCCGGCCGCGTCCCTGCTGCCCGCCCTGACACTGCTGCGCCGCCGCGTCGGGGACTTCCCCCGGGCCGTCGCCGTGCTCCACGCCGGTGCGGACCGCCTCACCCGTACCCTCCTTACCGCCGCCGGGAACGCCGAATGACCAGCTCGCCCTCCACTCCGCTCCGCCTGTCGTGCCGCCGGGCCGACGACGCCCTCCGCATCGAGCTGCGGGGCGACCTCGACCACCGGTACGCCGACCTGCTGGTCCACGACGTCAGCCGTGCGCTGGGGGAGTGCGGCACGCCGCTCGAGGTACGACTGGACTGCTCGGGCGTGACCATGGTCGACCCGAGCGGCCTTTCGGCATTGCTGATGGTCCGCCGCCGTACCGACGCGGCCGGTGCGGCGCTGCACCTCGACGGTCGGCCCCGGCAGCTGGAGCGGCTACTGGAACAGACCGGCACCCTCGCGCACTTCACTGGGGGCGCCGGTGTGCGCGCTCCGCTGACCGGGCCGGCCGAGGCCCCCGCTCCCTCGCCCTCGACCGCCCCGAACCCCACGGCCTGACCTCACCGAGTCGCCGGCATGGCTTGCGACGGACGGGGGAACCGGCGCCCCATTCGGCGGCCGCCCCGCATCACCGTCGCGCGCGACGTCCCGGCCCCGCCCCGGCACTCACCCGAAGTGCCGGGGCAGGGCCGCGCCGAAAGCCGGGCCGGGCCGCCACGCCGGTCCTCGGCCTCCTGGAGCCCGACCCCGGCAGCAAGCCGGGCGATCCGGCCGACGTCACCCTGCCCGGCCAGGTCGCGTTCGACGACGGGGCCCGCCTCACCCCTCGGCGGCGAAGCACACCCCGCGCATCGTCTCCGCGCCCAGACCACGGGTGGACGCGCATGAGTCGGCCGGCACGGGTAACACGGGGTCAAATGAGACCTGAAAACGGCACAGTCGGACGGGGACCCGGCAGGCTGACCGTCCTGTTGTGCCTGCCGGCACAGGCGGCCTTCATGATCGGGGTGGGGCTGATGGTCACCGGCCCGCTGGCGGACCACTGGCCGGTGGCGGCAGAGGACGCCGTCGACCGAGGCCTGGCCGCGCACCGAGGCGTCCTCGCCGTCTCGCTCTCGGACTGGGTGTCCCTGCTGGCCGGAACCTGGAGCATCATCGGCCTGACCGTCGTCGCCGTCGCCGCGATGCTGGGGTTCTCCCGCGGGCGGTGGCTGCCGGAGGCGCTGTTCCTGGCCGGGGCCGTGGCCGCGCAGTCGGCCGTCTTCCTGCTGGTCACCCTCGTTGTCGAGCGGCCGCGTCCGGACGTTCCCCAGCTGGATGCCGCGCCGCCGACCTCCAGCTTCCCCTCCGGGCACGTCGGGGCGTCGGTGGCATTGTTCGGCGGCCTCGCCCTGATCGCGGCGCTCCGCCTGCGCGGCAGCCGCCGCTGGGTGCGGTGCCTGGTGATCGTCCCCCTGCTCCTCGTTCCGGCGGCCGTGGCGTTCTCCCGGCTCCACCGGGGGATGCACCACCCGTCCGACGTGATGGGCGGCCTGCTCAACGGGGTCTGCACCCTGCTCGTCGTCGCGCACGTGTTCCTGCTGCCGCGGCCCCGGCCGTCCTCGGCTCAGTTCTTCGGTGCGGTCGCCGCGGACCGGCTTCCGGCCGCCCGCACCACCCCTGCCACCGGCGACGAAGCCCCGGCGGCCCGGCGGGCCGTGGTGGTGCGTCACCCGCACGGCTGCGGGGCGGAACTCGCCGGCCGCGTGAGGGACGTCCTGCGCCGCCGCGGCTACACCGGTCAGACGTGGACGGAGACCTCCGCGGAGCATGCCTCCGGCGCTCTCGCCGAGCTGATGGCAGACGGGGGCGCCGCGCTCGTCGTGGTCTGCGGCGGGGACGGTACCGTGCGGGCCTGCGCCGAGCTGCTGGCCGGCACCGGGACCCCGCTCGCGGTGGTCCCGTGCGGCACCGGTAACCTGCTGGCCCGCAACCTGCGGCTGCCCGCCGATCCGGCCGCTGCGCTGGAGTCGGCCCTGTCCGGGGAGACGGCTCGGATCGACATGGGCAGGGTGGCGGGCGACGGGCTGCGGACCGCCCGGTTCACCGTCATGGCGGGAGCGGGTTTCGACGCCGCCATGGTCGGCGACGCCTCGGAGCGGGTGAAGGAGCGCGCCGGCTGGGTCGCGTACGTCCTGTCGGCCGTGCGCCACCTCGCGGACCCCAGGATGCGTCTGTCGATCCGGCTCGACGAGGGCCCTGTACGGGAGCGCCGTGCCCGCATGGTCGTCATCGGCAACGTCGGCACCCTGCAGGGAGGCGTGCCGCTGCTGCCCGACGCCCGGCCCGACAGCGGCCGGCTGGAGATCGTGCTGCTCGATCCGCAGGGCGCCCGCGGCTGGCTCGCGGCCGCAGGACACCTCGGGGCGCGCATGCTGCCCGGCCGGGCGGCGGCCGGGCCCCCAAGCGGGTACGGCAGGGTGGCCGGCGGCGCGCTGGAGTACTTCAGTGCCGCACGCGTCGACATCCGCTTCGCCCGGCCCCAACCCCGCGAACTCGACGGTGACGTCATCGGCTCCGGCACCCGCCTGAGCGCGCAGGTGGAGCCCGGCGTGCTGTGCGTCTGGCTGCCGCCACGTGCGCTGGAGGAGCGGGAACGCACGCCCGCGGTCCGGACGATGGAGGCGACTGCGGGAGCGGGGCGCGCCGACGAGCCGCGTACGACCTCCGTGACCGGAATGGCTGGCCGGACACACGACGTGGACGGGGGATGACTGCCGTGGGAACCGCGACCCGGGTACCGCAGCGCTGTGACGTGGCTGCGGTGGCAGCAATACCGGAGGTGGAGGGCGAGGAACTGTCCGCGGAGGAGGCCGTGGCCGCACTGTCGCGCCATGGAGGCTGGAGCCTCGTACGGGACTCCTTCATCCGTTTCCGTTACGCCGACGGCTTCAGCCACTCCAGGGCACTCGCTCTGCAGACGGTGCTGTCGATCGTACCGATGGCCATCGCCGTCATCGGACTGTCCGGCGCATTGCACACCGAGGACATCGGCCGGGTCGCGGAACTGACGATCCGCAGGCTGGTGAGCGGGCCCAGCCGGGAGCTGGTGGACGACGCGCTCGCGCAGAGCAGGCGCCGGACTGGGGACGGCAGCCAGTTCGCCCTCTGGCTCGGCCTGCTGTTCGCCGTCATGAACGTGACCACCGCCCTGTGCCAGGTGGAGCGCGGCGCCAATCGCATCTACGGCACGGAACGCGACCGGCCGTTCCTGTACAAGTACACACGTGGCCTGGTCATGTCCGTGCTGGCGGGCCTGCCCCTCGGCCTCAGCTTCGCGGTCACCGTCCTCGGCGCCCACCTGGGCCACGCCGTGGCGGAGGTGTACGACCTCGGCCCGGGCACCCTCCGCGCGTGGGACGTGCTGCGCTGGCCCGTGGGGGTGGTGCTGGCGCTCCTCGCCACCAGTGCCATCTTCAAGCTCTCCCCCCGCCGCGCCCAGCCCGGTTACACCTGGCTGGCCTTCGGAGCGCTGGTGTACCTGGGGTTGTGGCTGCTGGCGACGTGGGGGCTGAGCCTGTACGTCGGGGCCGGCGGCTCCTTCGACACCGTGTACGGCCCCCTCAGCGCCTTCGTCTCGCTGCTGCTGTGGTCCTACCTGACCTCGTTGGCCCTTTTCCTGGGGCTGGCCTTCGCCGCCCAGCTGGAAGCCGTGCGGGCCGGGGTGACGGAGCCGGTCAGGGAGGATCCCGGCGTCTGAACGCGAAATGCGCGGCAGGGGAAACCAAGAGAGGAGCACGGCGACCATGGCACGACTCTCCACCCGCCGACGACGTCCCACCCGCCCACGGCATCTGCTCGCCCGGCTCGTCTCCGGCTGCTCGGTACCGGACGCCCGCTTCGGCGCACGGCTGCTGACGACGGTGGCCGCGGCCACCCTCGCCTCCGTGCCCTTCACGCTCGCCCTGATGCTGGTCGAATCGCGATGGCCGCCCCTGCGCCGACTTGACCAGGGGGCGGCCGAGCGGCTGCACGCGGCCGCACTGGAGCATCCCTCGTGGGTGCGGGTACTCGAGTTCCTGACCGGCGTGGTCTGGGATCCCCTGACCATGAGGCTGCTGGTGGCGGCGCTGGTGGTGTGGCTCCTCGTTCGTGGTGCGGTGCGGCTGGCGCTGTGGGCGGCCGTCACCGTGACGGCCGGCGGCCTCCTCGGCCTGCTGCTGAAGAACGTGGTCGCACGGGCCAGGCCCCACCTGCCCGACCCGGTTGCCCACGCGCCCGGGTTCTCCTTCCCCTCCGGGCACGCCATGACGGCCACCACGTCCTGTGCGGTGCTGCTGCTTGCGCTGCTGCCGCTGGCACCCCGGTCGTGGCGTCCGCTGCCGTGGGCGCTCGCGGCGGTCTCGGTGGTGGGCGTCGGCTATACGCGGGTGGCGCTCGGCGTGCACTGGGTGAGCGATGTGCTGGGTGGCTGGCTGCTCGGTCTGGCCGTGGTGACGGCGACGACGCTGGCCTTCGAAGCCTGGCGGGCGGACATCGGGCGGCGCCGCACCACCCCCGCGCAGGGCCTGGAACCGGAGATCCGCTCCGGACGCCCGGAGCCGCCCGTGGGTGTCGGTGAGCGTCGATGAACGGGCGGATCAACGGAGTCACGAAGCGCGGCGGTGCCACCAGTGCCTGCGCCGCGGGTGCACGGCGCGGCCCAGCCGCAGGCCGATCAGGAGGTAACCGAGCAGCGCCCCGGTGGTGTTGAGGATGACGTCGTCGATGTCGAAGACGCGTCCGGTGACGAGGGCGCCTTGGATCAGTTCCACCAGCGTCATCAGGCACACGGTCACCGCGGCGACCCTCAGCAGTCCGCGGGCGGGCGGCAGCAGGACGGGCAGGAGCACGCCGAACGGAACGCCCAGCAGCAGGTTGCCGCCCACCTGGCGGGCCGCTTCGACCGTCGACGCCCCCTCCAGGTAGGCGCCGATCGAGCTGCCGGGCCGGAGGTTGGCGTGCACGAGGTCCGCCGAGGCGGCGGAGGGTTCCAGGGTCAGCCGGGCCAGGACCACGCTGAACAGGACGGTTCCGGCGAAGGCGGCCAGCATGGCGAGGGCCCGTACGGCCGGGTGGGCCGGGCTGCTCTTCGTACCGGTGTCCTGTGGGACCGGTTCCTGCGGCTTTTCGTCGCGCCGTCGCGCGTAGCTCCATCTCATGCGGGCGCGTCTACCCGGCGGGCGGACCGGTACGCGGGGCCGCGCGGGCGCATGGGCGCATCGGGAGGGCACGCGCACGAGGTGACCGACATCCCCCGCACCACTGTACGGCGAGGCGCTCCGCCCGCCACCGATTCCACCGCCCGCGGCCTCGCGGCGCGCACCCGCGCCGAGTTGCGGCGCACGGCCGTCCGCGTGTGGACGGACAACCTGGCCGACCACGCTGCCGCCCTCACCTACTACGCGCTGCTGGCGCTGCTGCCGGCGCTCGTCATCGCCGTCTCCGTCGTGGGGCTGCTGGGCGGGGCGCGGCGGGACCGGCTCATCGCCGACCTGACCGCCTACGCGCCCCCGCAGTCGGCGCAGGTGCTCCGCGAGGCGCTGGGCACCATCCCCGAGGGGCATTCCTCGATGTGGGCCCTGCTGCTCGGCGGAGTGGTGAGCGCCCTGTGGTCGGCGTGCAGTTACCTGGCGGTGTTCCGCCGCGCCCTGCACACGATGCACCGGGTGCCGGACACGCGGCGGCCGCTGCGTGCCGCGCACACCCTCCTCGTCCACGCCGCGCTGCTGCTGGTGCTGCTCGTCGTCGGCGCCGTGGGTCTGGTCGTCTCCGGGCCGCCCGCCCGGTGGGCCGCGCGGGCCGTGGGGGCGGGCGGTGCGGAGGCCGTCGCGTTCCTGCGCTGGCCGCTGCTCCTGGTGGTGGTGACCCTGCTGGTCCTGGTCCTGTTCCGGACCGGGCCGGCCCAGAGCCGGGGCGCCCGGCGGGGGCTGCCCGGCGGGGTGCTGGCGGCGCTGCTGTGGCTGGCTGCCTCGGGTCTCTTCACGCTGTACACGCAACTGGACACGTACGGCCGGCTGTACGGGTCGCTGGCCGGGATCGTGGTCTTCGTGATCTGGCTCTGGTTCGCCAATCTCGCGCTGGTCACCGGCGCCCAGTTCAACGCGGAACGGGCGCGGCGGCCGGCGGCCGGGCCGCGGCGCGGCCGGCCCAGGCCTTGGCCTTGGCGACCGCGAAGCCCGGGCCGGGCCGACGGTCGGCTTCGCGGGAACGGCGACCTCGTCGGGGTTGGTCAGTGCCGGGGGTCGTAGCGCCGGGCTGACGGCGGTCTACTGCGGACGGTGTCCGTCTCGCATGCCCTTCTCCGGGATGGAGGGACCGGTATTCCGGAGAAGGGTGAGGGGCGGGGCAGATGGTTGGGCGGTCGGTCAGGCGGTCTTGGTGAACGTGTGGAGATGTTCACGGAGGAAGGTGTGCAGTGTCCTGGCGGGGCGGCCGAGGATGGTTTCGATGGTGTCGTTGGGCGATTCCGGGCGGGCGATGGCCAGTTGCTGGATCTCCACCACGTGGCTGGCGAGCCAGGGCGGCATGTGTGCGGTGGACAGGAGGTGGCTGTGGAACTCGCTCGGTGGCAGGTCGATGTAGCGAACGGGGCGGCAGGTCAGCTCGCCGAGTAGACGGGCGAGCTCGGGGTGGCTGAAGGCCCGCGGGCCGGTCAGGGTGTAGGTGGCGCCGGCAAGGCCGGGGTGCAGGAGGGTCTCGGCGGCGACGTCGGCGATGTCTCGGACGTCGATGTAGTTGCAGGGTGCCTCGCGCATGGCCCCGATGAGTACGCCCTCGGCGATCGCCGGGGCGTTCAGGAGCAGCTTTTGCATGAATGCGTAGGGGCGGAGCAGCGTAGCCGTCATTTCGGTTGTCGCCAGGTGTTCCTCGATCCGCCAGTGGCTGCGCGAGATGGCCACCGGTGAGGCGGGCTTGGTTGCTGGGGCGGAGAGTTTGACCAGGTGCCGTACCCCGCAGTGGGCTGCGGCATCTATCACGTTGGTCTCCAGCTCGGCTTGACGCGGGCTGTTGGCCATGCCGAGGAACAGTTGCGTGCATCCCCCGAACGCGTCGCGGAGCGTCTGAGGATCTGAGGCGTCCGCACCGACGATCTCGACTGGCGCGTTCGTACCGATGGCGGCGCGCAGATTGTCGGGCGTACGGCTGACGGCGCGGCAGGGGACTTCGAGTTCGATGAGCCGCCGGAGCAGGGCGCTGCCGGTGGCGCCGGTGGCGCCGATGATGGTGATCACGGTGTGCCTTTCGTGGGTGGGGCCTGGAGAATCGGGGTGAGGGGGCTGGGTCAGGCCTGTTGCCGGGATGTCGTGCCGCGCCACCGCCAGGTGACGATGGCGGCGGCCAGGCCGGCCGACAGCGGCAGGTCGATCCGCAGCCGATCCAGCCATCCGGCATCGGGCACCGGTGTGTGCGACGGCAGCCAGTCGGATCCGAACCATCCGGCCAGGCCGGCGATTCCGGCCGCTGCAATGGCGAGTCCGAGGGCGAGTACCGGTCGCGCAGCCGAGGCGGTCCAGCGGCGGGGTCGGCCACGGCGGTGCAGCCATGCGCCGACGGTGCAGGCCACCACGGCCGAAGTCGCCCCGATGGAGGTGAAGGCGGCCCTGGTCAGTTCGGGCTGCCCGCTGAGGAATCCGCCGAGCCCGGCGGTGAGCGCGGGGGCCAGGTAGGCGGTCGCGACTTCCTTCCACAGGGTGAACGCCCGCGTGGCGATACCGCGCTGGGCGGTTCTGGGAGGGGAACTCATGTGACTCCTCGAAAATAATTAGCTGGCTAACTACTTGCTTAGGCGCCTAACTACTGGGGCGTGGGAAAGGGTGCCGCGCGGCCGAGACAGTCGCCCCCGCGCGGAAGTGATGCCGCAGCTACTCGGCAGTCAATGCGCCGATCCGCTGAGTGATCCGCTCCAGGAGGTCGAGGAACAGCCCGCGTTCGTCGTCGGCCAGTCCGCCGACCAGTGCCTCAAGCCGTGCGAAGTGGTCCGCGGCCATGTCGTGCAACCGCCGGCTGCCGCGCGCCGTGAGTACGACTACTGCGCCCCGCCCGTCCTCCGTTGAGGCGCGGCGCGCCACCAGGCCCTCTCGCTCCAGGCCGACGACCAGGCCGGTCACTGTGGCGCGCGAGACGCCAAGACTCTTTGCGAGCTGCGACGGTGACTTCTCCCCGTCGCCGTCCTCGAGATCCACCAGGAGGCGGTAGCGCCCGGTCGACAGCCCGGAACGCGCAAAGTGAACTTCGGACGCCCGGTCCAGGCGCGCCCCGGCAGCCATCAGGCGCACCGCGACGAGCACCGCCTGCGGGTCGGCCTCAAGCCCGTACCGTGCGATCTGCTTCCGCGCCTGTTCGAGCGTGGGTGCAGCGCCGGGGTTCGCGTCCTCGTCACTCATGAGAAGTAATATGGCGGCTAACTACATGCCGGTCAAGTCGCCGAGAGCCTCGCAGCCGCAGCCGCGGGACGGCTCCGCCCCCGACCGCAGCCCGCCGAGCCCGGGGGCACCACCGCAGACCTGGTCACCGCTGCCCCGAACGAGCGTGACGTGCCCGCGCACCAGCGTGGACTGGAGCCGGCGCAGGGCGAGCACGGAGACCTCGTGGGACTCCTTTTCGGAGCGTTGATCTGGCGGCGCAGCCCGGCGTCGGCGCAAGGACGTCCGGGCGCCGGTCAGCGGTCCCAGGCCCTCGGGCGTTCCAGTGCCTCCCACTCCGCACGGAGCAGGGACAGGACGGCGACGTCGAAGCGGCTCCCGCGGTGCAGACACGCCGAGCGGCGCACACCTTCGGATACGAATCCGGCCTTGGCCAATACTGCGAGCGCGGCCGTGTTGGTGGTGTGGGTGACGGCTTGGACGCGCTGCATCGGCAGTTCCCCGAAGGCGAGGTCGGTCAACGCGTCCAGCGCGTCGGTTCCGTGGCTCTGCCCCCGGTGCCGGGGATCCATCATCAGGTGGACCTCCGCCGTGCCCTCGACCACGTCCTGGTCCACCAGCGCGATGTGGCCGATCGGGGTGCCGTCAGGGAGGAGCACCAGGAAGTCGTCCCGGTCGTGAGCGTCGCTGTCGCGCTCCATGCGCTCGCGGAGTGAGGCGAGGGAGCGCGGCCAGAAACCGATCTCGTGAGCGGCCACCGGATCGGACCGCCAGGCGTGCATCAACTCTGCGTCTTCGGCGTCGAGCGGTGCGAGGCTGACCGTCCTGCCCCGCCAGCACGGCACCCGGCCCGTCGCCGTGGCCGCTGTTTCGAACTCGTTCTCAATCACGGGCGGATGCTACGGCCCCCGAAGCCGGGCAACCATCGAATTCGCGCACCGCCTGCAAGGAACGATGCCGGTCGCTCCGGTCAGGGCGCGCGCGAACAGGTGCACGAGACCTTTGGTCAGGTCATCGAAGAACCCCGCCGCGTCCGCCCCCGCCGCGAGCCGCCCCTGGTGGGGCACTCCTTGAGGGCGAGCGACGGGGCGCATCGTTGGCGGGAGCGGTGGCGGGCAGGGCGGTGACGGCGAACGCGGCCGTCACCGCGGAGTCGACTCGCTCCATGACCGTGATCGTGCGCTGCCCGGCTGATCCCATGTCAGCGGGGAGGGCAGGCCTTGTGCGGGCGGGGGCCGGTTCGCCGTGGTCGGCGTGCGGTCCGGCCCGGTGGGATGGGGTGCCGGGTGTCAGCGGGGGTGGTCTGACGGGCCCGGGGCGATGGAAGCGGGTGCGGTCAGGGACGCGAGTTCGAGGGCCCTCAGGATCGCTTCCCGGTCAGCCGGTACGTACCCCGCTGCGGCGGCCGCCGCGTCCAGTACCTCCTGGACCTCAGAGGCCGTGAGGCTGTACGCCTCGGCCGCGGCGAGCAGGTGGTCTGCCCGATCCCGGGGCAGGCCGCGTTCCGAGGCGATCAGGTCCTTCAGGGCTTCCTCACGTACGGCGAATCGGCTCATCCCGCAGTCGAGGCCGTCGTCGTCCAACTCCTCGGGGTAGGGTGCGCGGGCCCAGGCGCCATGCTCGGACCAGTACACGCAGCCCAGTTCCCAGCCCTCCAGCAATTCCCGCAGGCGCTCGTACGGGAGCCAGTCCGGCGCCTGCGCCAGCATGTCGATCGCGGGTTCGTGCCATTTCACGGCACTGGACTCGTCCTCGCCGTACAACAGGTACCGGCCCTCTCCCACCTGCTGGAACGTCCACCAGGTGCAGCCGCGGTCGTCCAGGTGCAGACCCTGTCCGTCGATCCACGTGCCGCCCCGGTGGACGCCCAGGGCTTCCGCCTGGGCCGTGGCCTCCAGTACGGCGGCCAGGGCCCAGCGCGCCCACAGCACTTCGGCCGCCGGCAGGTCCTCGGGCCGGCCAGGCCTGTCGATCGCCATTTCCGCTCCCGGTCCGCTCAGTCCTCGTACGGCGTCCCTCATGATCGCCGAACCGTGATCCTAGATCAGGGCCGGGACGGATCCGGAGGTGGTGGAGGTCGGCCCTCGTCTCGCTTGGCCGCGCCCCAGGCGGACGAAGCAGCGGCGTCCACCGGCACATGGCCCTTCGACCCCGATCACGGCAGCTCCCAGAAGCAGCACAGCCCCACCCCGCCGTCCTGCCGTAACCGGGCGGAACGGGTGGACGAAGCGCAAGTCTTGCACTGGCAGGCAGCGTGTGTGTCGGTTCAGGCGGGTTGCGGAGTGAGGCGCTTGAGTCCCTTGCGGTCGTAGTAGGCCGTCATGGCGAAGCCGAAGAGCAGTGCGAGGAGGATACCGATCCCGATCATGATCCACGAGCGGGTGAGTCCGGCGTCCCCGCGGGCGTCGAAGTAGAGGATCGCCCGTACGCCGTCGCTGAGCTGCCGCATCGGTTCGAAATGGGAGAGGAACCGGTAGAAATCGGGGACCGCGTGGAGAGGGACGGTGGCGCCGGACGAAGGCAGGCCGAGGACGATGAAGACGAACATGGAGACCAGCTGGCCGATCCCGCCGAAGGCCGCGTTGATGGCTTGGACCCCCAGGCCGACCGCGAGCGCCGCGCAGTAGGAGTAGAGCGCCAGGAGCGGCACGTGGGAGGCGTCCATTCCCAGGATCGCGATGCAGGCCAGCATCACCAGGGCGGTGCTGAGGAGCGTGATGCCTGCGGTCATGGCCATCTTCAGCAGAAGTGTCTGGGTGCGGCTGATGGGTACGGTCGGTCGGCGGGTGTGCCAGGGGCCGATCTCGTTGTCGGCGTAGCCGAGGGCGGTGTCGACGCCGTTGCTGATCACGTTGCCGCCCATGAACCCGGCCAGGACCAGCAGCAGGGTGTAGTAGAAGGCCGACAGGCCGAGACCGCTGTGGGTGCCGATGGGGTGGCCGGACTGCGTGACGACCTCGACCGGGTCGGCGAGCAGCACCTTGGCTGTGGGGCTCGCCTGGGTGCCCGCTGCCTGCGTGAGCTGGCGGCCGAGGGAGCGCGAGGCGCCGTGCGCCGCCTTGGTGCTGATCTGGCTGGCCAGCGAGGAACCCAGGCTCCCCTTGCCGGGGTTGGTCAGCACGGTCATCGTCGGCCGTCGGGTGGCCGCGGACGTGGTCAGCGCGGTGGCCGCTTCCGAGAAGCCGGCCGGGATCAGCAGAGCGCCGTAGACCTTCCCCGAGTCGAGCTGGTCCTGGGCCTCCGCGCGGGTCAGCACGCGCCAGTCGACCGTGCCGCCCGCGCTGTCGGCGGCGATGGCGGCGGTGATCCGCCCGCCCAGGTCCTGCCCGCCGGTGTCGTCGTCGACGAGTGCGATGGGCAGGTCGCGGAGGTCTCCGTTCGGATTGACGATGCCCCCCATGTAGAGGAGGGAGAGCAGCAGGGCCAGCAGTCCCGTGAGGACGGTGGGAACCACCCAGAGCTGAGGGCGTCGCAGCAGGGCCGCGGCGGTGGCTTCTGGGGCGGCGGGCGCGGACATGGGTCTCCGTAGCTTGCCGGTGGGCGGGGGCGAGGGACCGGCGGTCGGCCGCCGACCGGTCGCCCCCGACGGCGGGATCTCGTGGGGGTCGGCCGACGACACCTCAGCATGCCCTCCTCCGCCCCCGGCGCCCGCGCCCCGCTCCGCCCGCCTCCCCCCGATGCACTAAGGCGTGGCGGATGCCATCCCGCGGTGCCGCGATCTTGCTTCTCTGCACTGGTCGAGGCGAGCCGACGGTCTCGGCCTCGGTCACCTTCTCGCTGGTCATCGGTGCATCCTCCTGATCGGGGGTTACACCGAACGATGTGGAGTCCCGACTCACGCAAGACCGCTTAGCGCCGCGCAGGACGAATGAACCACCGCCAGGGCAGGTGGTAGCAGCGGATCTGTTGGCGCACTGCCCTGGCCTCCTCCTTCGCGCCCGTCTCCTCGTGGAACCGCGCCAGGAGCCCGAGGGTGCGGACCACGTCGTCCCGGTAGGAGCCGGGGTCGCCGGCTGCCGCCATCAGGTCCTCGTACACCCCGACCGCACGGCGCAGCCGCTCTTCGACCTCCGTGTGATGCGACATGCCCCAACGATGGAGAGCAAGCTCGACGAGCGCCTCCGCGTGATCGAGGCGGTCCCTCGTCAAGCCGCCCTCGGCCAGGCGCCGGTACGCGTCGGCGATCTCCGTGCGCGCGGCCAGCCCGGTGGCGCCTTCTCGTGCCGCCACCGGGAGGAGCAGGGCGACGAGGCGCCGGGTATAGACCGGTGCCTTGATCCGAGCCATGTACCGGTAGACGGCGGTCTCCAAGGCGTCGATCGCCTCGATCGTCTCGAGGGCCTGCCGCGGGTGGTAGTGCGCTCGGGGCACGCCGCTCACGTCAGGCGGTGGTCGCATGCGGTTGCGCAGCTCGTCGGCCTCGGTGCGGATCACACGTGCTTCGGCAGCGCGGCCCTTCGCCTTCAGGGCGTCGGCGTGGGCCCGCAGGGACTGTTCCAGCGAGGGGGTCAGCGCGTCCGGGTTCGCCTCGGCACGATGCCGGTTGATCTTGACCGCCCGGGTGCTTGCGTCGAGGGCCCGCTTGCGCCAGTCGGTGCCGACGGGGAGGGCGTGGTGCCAGGTGAGCAGGAAGATGGCGAGGTTGGACAGGGCCAGTGCGTAGGTCCCGGGGTGGTCGGGCGGGTCACCGGCCCTCCGGGGCCCGAGGAGGTGCACCGCTCCCTCCGTCGCCGCGACCGCGGCGCCGCCGCGCCCTGCATCGGAGAGGTCGGCGCCGATGTTGAGAAGGCTCTGGCCGAGGTCGTTGCCGTGCTGCTCGGCGTCCTGCTCGCCGAGCAGGACAAGCACGTCGAGCGCCGCGGCATGGGCGCGATACCCGTCCGCCTGCCGCCCGGCGGTGACGAGGGCCTGCCCGTAGACACAAAGGGCGATCGCCCACCGGGCCTGTCGGCCGGCGGGGCCGAGCCCGGCGAACCGACCGTCGGGTTCGAGCCCGACGAATCGGCCCGCGGGACCGAGCCCAGCGAACCGGGCCTCGGGGTCCGCCTCGGCCAGGAGGCGCGCGAAGTGTGCGGCCCGTTCTGCGGCTTCGAGGGCCTCGTGCGGCCGGCCCAGCCTGGTGTGGCTGATGAACAGGTCGCCGTATGCCCCGGCCAGGTGCGGGGTCTGCGAGCCGGGCCGCTCGGCCTCCAGCCGCTCCAGGAGCTCGACGACCCGCACCCTTGAGTGGTACGCCTCCTCGTACCGTCCGGCGCCGTCCAAGGCGTCTGCCAGCTTGTTGTGGACGACGGCGTGCTGGTCCGGGACGTCGGTGTGCGCCAGCCAGTGCCGGGCGAGCCGTTCCACCAGGACCGCGCGGCCCGGGTCGAGGTCGGGGTGCTCGTGCCGGGGCAGACGGGCCTCGATCGCCTCCAGGAGTTCCATGTCGATGTCGTCGAGCGCGGAGACCGCGCCGAGTGCCCGTCCGCCAGCGGCGACGGCCAGCCATGGTGCCCGCCGCAGCAGCGGGTACAGGTGGTCATGGCGCATGTGCCGCCAACGTTCGGCGGAGGCGGCCAGGAAGATCAGCGCGCGGGGTGTCCACGACTCCGGCCGCCTCTCGCCGCCGTGCGTCAGGAGGCGGCCGAGCACCTCCGGGGCCCAGGAGGACGGCGGGTAGGCGCTCTGCGCGCAGTGGCCGGGAAGTGTGAGGGCGAGGAAGTCCTCGGCGAGCCGGTCGGGCAGCAGTGGTTCGAGGACGACGCCGGGCGCGGATCCGGAGGGCGGGTAGCAGACGCTGTGGTCGGCGAGGACCCGCTCGGCGGGGTGCGGTGCGGCGGGCGGGGTTCCGGTCACCCGGTCGACGACGATCCGGCCGATCCCCCGGTGCATGGTCCCCGTCAGCGCGGCCGTGAATACGGCGCGGTTCATCACCTGCGGCGGAGTCGTGTACGTCCGCCCCGCGGCGGCCGTCGCGCGGCCCGCGTCCTGGGTGTGGAGCCGCGCCCAGTGGGCCTGTTCGCGGTTGAGGAGGTACGTGACCAGGCCGGCAGCGTCGGTGGGCGGACGACGGCCGTGAAGGTGGGCGTCAACGGAGACCAGGGCCGCCATGTGGACGGCCAGCGTCAGCCCGAAGTCCGGCCCGTCCAGGGGTACCGGCGAGGGCACCCGCACAGGCGTGGTACCGGGCGCGCCCGGGGTGGCTCCGAGGCAGGCGGCGAATTCGTCCCGGGCGGCCTCGAACATCTCTGCCCGTTCGCCGCCGCGCTCCCGCAGGGGCTCCAGGGTCTGGAGGGAAGTGGCCGCCTGGGAGTCGTGGAGGGCGGCCTGCACAGCCGGCCACTGATCCGTACTGCGGGCCAGCAGCAGCACCCGGGTCGGCAGGTCGGGACGGTAAAGCAGCCGGTTGCTCAGCAACCAGGTGAGGTGGGGCAGCGGCCAGTGGTCGGCGTAGTCGACGACCAGCAGCACCCCGGCGGCGCCCACGGCCCGCAGGTCGCCGCCGGCGCCGCCCGGGAGCACGTTGCCCGGGGCGTGCACGGCCCTGACGACCTTCCACCCTTCGGCGACGCTGTCCCGGGCGAATGCCGCCGCGAGGCGGCTCTTGCCCTGGCCGCCGGGCCCGTGCAGCCAGCGGACGGCGAGCCTCCGGCCGACGGCGCCGCGCCACGTTCGGAGCTCGGCGAGCTCATCCGCGCGGCCGGTGAAGGGGACGATCTCGTGCCGGGCGCTGAGCAGGCGGCTGGGCAGCTCCCGTAGCCATTCCGGGTCCGACTCGGGCGGGGGGACCCATTCCTCCAGGACGTAGGAGGGCGGCCCGTCCACGTACACATGGAGGTCGGCACCCACCACGCCGTACGCGAACCCCCCTTCCGCGGTGACGTGCTGACGCGCCGACGGGTCCGGCTCGCTCATGCCGGGGATTCGCCGACGGCCGGCCGGTGATGGTGCACATGCACGCTGCTGCCAGGTCCCTGGGCGCCGAAGGCGGCGCCGCCGGCGTGCGCGGTGATGTGCTGTGACCACTCCCGGGCGGCCGGGGGCACAGAGACCTCCTCGATCAGGGCGCGCAACTCGTCCGCGGTCTCCGGGTGTTCACGCAGCAGGGCGCCGATCCGGCGCGCCCAGGGGCGTACGAGGTCGTCGCGTACGCCGTCGGTGTCGTCGCCCTCGCCCGCGACCAGTTCCGCATCGCCGTCCAACTGGGCCCGCAGCGCGGTGGACCGCTCGCCGCCACGGCGGCGGAAGAGCTCGACGACGCGCTCCCGGGTGCCCTCCCAGGCACTGGTGGCCATGGCCGCCACGACGGTCGTCGCCCCCGTCATGGCCAGCACGGTCATCGGATCCGACATGGAACCCCTTTCCTGGCGCCGGGTGACGTCATGCCGGCGAGGGTACCGACGCCGTCGCGTTCCCGCCGGTGTGACCGGGGGACGCAGCCCGAACGAGTGGCGCGGACCGCTCTGCGCCACGTCGGCCGTGCCAGGCGTGAAAGCCCCACGTGTTCGCGGTGCGGGACCTGATGCACCGCGAGGCTGTACAGACGCGCGGCAGGCCGGCCGTCGCGGGGACAACGGGGCCGACGCCAAAGCAACCGACCTCTTTGGGCGCCGCTGGGTCATCCGGTGCAAGCACGGGAAGCACGGCTGGTTTCGGCGAAGCGCAGGCGGGCGGCGTGGGTGCCGGCGCCCGGTACCGCGCGTTCGGCGGCCAGGACGGACAGGTCCGGGATGAGGACGCGGCCGGTGCCCCGGGAGGATTCGATGTACAGGCCGGTGAAGAACGGGTCGGCCTGGTGGAGTGCGACGAGCGCGGTGTGGTCGAAGACTGCGGTCAGGCTCACGCGGCGGCGCCGCCCCGATGGGCCCGGATCCTGTCCCAGGCGGACTGCCCGGCCTGCTGGAGCTGGTCGGTGTACTCCAGCCCTAGCTCGGCCGCCGCCTCGAGTGCCCGCTGCTCCTGCTCGGCCCGGGTCGGCCGGCTCTGGGCGAGCTCCTCCAGGGGCTCGGTGATCGTCGTACCGCGCTCCTGCGCGAGGAGGCGAAGCCGGTCACGGGTCGCCTCGGTCGCCTTGATGCTCGTGGGCTTGCTGCTCATAGAGCGATTCCACCGCCGGTAGAACCCTATTGCCGTCGGGTGTCGGCGGGTGTCGTCGGGCTTCGTGAAGTTCGCCCGCAGCACAGGAGCAGGAGCCGGTTTACGCACGCCGGGGCGCTGATGGTCAGGTGCGTGGCGCAGTCGGGGCATGTCCCCGTGGCGGGGGACGGGGGACGGGCCGTACGTATGGGGGATGAGGCGCACGGCATGCCGTGGAGTCGCTGGTCCCGGCGGGACGGGCTCGCCGGCTGCCATGAGGTGGCATGGCCGATCTTGGAGCCGAGCGTTGCTGCCCGGCCCCGCTCGAAGTGCATCGGAGGGCCCGGGTGCGCTGGGATTGCGTTGCGGGCAGTCGGATCATCGCCGCTCAGGGTGCACTTCTGCGTTCCGGTATCAAGATCGGGACTTACTCGGTGAGACTGGTCGAGATCGAGCAGGCCCCGCCTGACCGCGCCGCTGATCCGCCCGGCCCTGCTGCGCGATCGGCCAGGTGTTGAAAACCGGATGAGGCGCAAGAAGCAGGGGCGTTAGCGTGCGCGCATGGATCTTGAAACTGGAAAGACCGCGCCCGCCGTTCCCGTTCCTCTCGATGCCGAACTTCAGGTCGCTTATGACGCCTACCTGGCGGAGGAACCGGACTTGGCGCCGATGAGCCTCGAGAAGCTGTCGGTGCTCCGCGCGGAGGCCGACGCCGCAGTGGCGGCGTCCGAGGACCTCAGCCATGGCGGGCGCTTCACCGTCTTCCAGCCTTCGGTGCCCGGCCTGGACGGCGCCCCCGAGATCCCGCTGCTGGTGTGCACACCCTCCGGCGCGCCCGCATCGCGGCCGGCGCTCTACTCCATACACGGCGGCGGCTTCTACGGCAGCGATCACCGCACCGGGCTCGACCAGATGCTCGAGACGGCCGAGCAGTTCGGGGCCACGCTGATCTCGGTCGGCTACCGGCTCGCGCCCGAGCACCCCTACCCCGCCCAGATCAACGACGCTTACGCCGGTCTGCTGTGGGTCGCCGACCACGCGGACGAGCTCGGCATCGACTCGGAGCGCATCGTCGTCACGGGCTTCAGCGCCGGCGGCACCCTGAGCGCCGCGCTCGCTCTGACCGTGCGTGACAAGGGCGGTCCCCGCCTGCTCGGCCAGCTGCTGAATGCCCCGCTGCTCGACGACCGCAACGACAGCGCCTCGGCCCTGCAGATGGACGACGTCGAACTCTTCGACCGCGGCCGCAACGGGTTCGCCTGGAACTCGCTGCTCGGCGACGCCCAGGGCGGAGCCGACGTGCCGCAGTACGCTGCGCCCGCCCGCGCCACCGACCTGGCAGGCCTGCCGCCCACCTTCCTCGACGTCGGCTCCGCCGAGTGCCTGCGCGATGAGGTCCTCGCCTACGCCGACCGGATCTGGCAGGCCGGCGGCGAAGCCGAGCTGCACGTGTGGCCCGGCGGAATCCACGGTTTCGACCGGAAAGCCCCCGAGGCGCGGATCAGCAAGGCCGCTGTCGCGGCACGCCGCAACTGGCTCGAGCACCTTCTGGCCCCCAACTGACGTTCTCCTCCGGCGGTACTCGGTCGCGGGATGGACAACGTCCCGGCGCCCGCCCCCGGGAGGACTGGCGGGCGGTGCGCGAGACCCGTCCGGGCCGCCGCTCCCCGCTCGCCGCCCTGACCGCGGTCACCCCGGACACCGACCGGGTCCTGCTCGCCGGGGTAGGCCGGATCGCGAGTGCGTGCCGGACGGCCTGGGTGGGGCGGGCAGCGGTGGTCAATTGACGCCACCCCCATCCCGACTTCCCGGTCCAGACCGGCGGGACGGAGACGCATCCGGAGTTCGACCGGGCCGACGTCGTCGCACGGCTGCTCGCCCACGACAAGATCATCACCGGGCGCGGGCCCGCTCGCGGTGCTCGGGGACGTCCGGGTGACCGACCGGGTCCGCTCCGGGTCCCGGGGGCCTGCGGATCACGCTGGAATGGCCGGCCCCCTGCGCGGCACCGCAGCGCTAACCGGCAACGGGGGTGTGGTCCGCCACGGCGTCCCGCGGGCGAGGCCGGCCGCAAGAACCGTGCCAATGCCGGCTACAGCTACATCCACACCGCCGTCGACGACCACTCCCGCCTCGCCTACAGCGAGATCCACACCGACGAGAAGAAGGAAACCGCCACCGCCTTCTGGCAGCGGGCACACGCCCACCTCACCAGCGTCGGAATCACCGTCGAACGCGTGCTGGCCGACAACGGCGCCTGCTACCGCTCCCGCGACTGGCGCGAAGCCCTGGCAGCAGCCGGAATCGCCCACAAGCGAACCCGGCCCTACCGGCCCCGGACAAACGGCAAGGTCGAACGGCTCAACCGCACCCTGCTGGACGACTGGGCCTACGCCCGCCCCTGCCGCTCAGAGCAGGAATGACGCGACGCGTTCCCGCAGTGGCTGCACTCCTACAATCACCACCGCGGACACACCGCGCTCGCAGGCAACCTCCCCCGCCAGCCGCGTCCCCAAGCTCACCGGGCAATACAACTGGGCCTACCGAGCAGGGGTTCCGTGAAACGCCTTGCCAGGGTAAAACCGCAGCTCACCGACACCTTGTGGGACGCGAAGGGCCCCCGCGCTGCGCGCGCGGGAGCCCTTGACGGTGGCTCGGTCCTTGTCGGGCCGGCTCGGAGGGATCATGAGCTCCGCTGGGTCGGACAGCCCCGTGTTGTGCTCGGTTCGGCTCCACCCGTGCTGGTGGCGGCCGGTGCGGTCAGCCGATGAGTTCGGCGAGGATCCACTCGGCGAGGCTCTCGGTCACCAGGCTGTGCTCGGAATTGGTGTCGTCGCAGTGGAAGGCGTCCAGCTCACTATGGCCGGGGGGGAGGTCGTTGAGGTGGGTGGTGAGGTCGACGTCCCAAGTGACGGGGTCGTACTTGAGGGCGACGGCGCTGACCGAGGGCACGAAGCAGCCGGAGCGGTGGCGCTCGTCGATCGTGGCGCCGAGCGCGTCGGCGAGCATGCCGTAGGAGGCAAGAGTGCCACCGGGCGCGCCGTCGAGCGGGGGGATCTCGCTGGTCCGGCTCGTACGGTAACCGAGGATCAGGGCCGACATCCGTACGACTTCCTGGAGCTGGCCGAAGGCCGGCTGCGTGCGCAGTACCGCGCGGGCGATTCCCGGGGACCTCCAGTCGAAGACCAGCTCGTCGGGCAGCAGCGGGCCCGAGGTGCCGTCACCGGTGCCGTTGGCGACGCCGATCCTGCGCAGGCCCGGCTTGGACGGGAACCACCCGATGTCCTTCAGGTCCTGGAGGAACCGGACACGCTTCTCGCTCCAGGTCGCAACGGCGCCGGAGTCCTTGGCGTTCGGCACCCAGGCCCACAGGAGCTGCTGGGCGGCGGCGCTCCTGATCAGCTCGGCCTGCTTCGGCTTGCCGGAGGGGTCTGGGACGGACTCGAAGAAGTACGCCAGCTGCTGCAGTGCGACCGGGATCCAGGCACCGTTGTGCGGGGAGTCGTAGGACAGGTAGATGCGGCTCTCGTGATCCTCGCCCTCGTTCTCCATCCAGGCCAGCGCGTACCGGGTGATGAGTCCGCCCATGCTGACGCCGCCCACGATCAGAGGGCTGCCGCCCTCCTGCCGGTCGGCGATGGCCCTGCGGATGGCACTGACCGCGACGGCGGCGTTGGCCTGGATGTGGGTGTGGCGCTCCTTGAAGCCCAGCAGGATGACGTCCACGCCCGCGGCAAGCAGCTGGCTGAGCAGGCGCTTGCCGTCGGCGTTGTAGGGCGCGTCAAGGTGGGCGTAGAGATCGCCGAGTTCGCTCTCGCCGTAGTTGAACCCGTCTGCGAAGATCATCGGGTTGACCAGGCCCTCGTGGGGCGTGCCGTCGGCGTCGAGACCGTAGTAGACGGCGGCGGTGCCGGTGGCCACCTCCCCCTCGTACGCGAACGCGCCGGTGAGCTGCCATACCGTATTCGGCTTGGTCACCTTGCGGGCCGTGTCCCCCCGCAGTGCAGGCGTGAACAGCACTCCCTGCCGGAGCGGTTCCGGCGCACCGCCCTGTGCCTTCCCGGCGCCCTCCGCGTCCGTCCACGGATCGGTACTGACGTCGACCTTCGGTTCGCCGCTGCGCATAGCCATGTACTGCCGCCTTGCCTTGTTAGTGGGATGAGTCACTGCAGGGACCGCCTTCGGCCGGGTGGTGCCGCGACCCGGTGGCGGTTCTGGCTGCCCGGGTACGCCCGGCCCTGCGCCGGCTTCGGTGTTCGCACGACCGATGGCTTGTGCGGTCCTGCCAAAAACGGAAGGTATGTGCACTGATCGGGTCCGGGTGGCAGCCACACCGGGCGCGTGTACGGCGCCAAGGGGCACTGGCCCATCGGGCCTCGCGCCCTCGTGCGCCTCCGGCAGCGCCTCCCTGATCCGGCCGTGATGGGCGCGGTGTTCGCCGTCCTCGGCGACCCGGCCCTGGACCCGACCGAAGCCCGTCGGCGGGTGGGCCGCATCGCCCTGGAGACGGTTGACGCCGGATGTTGCCTTGCGGCCTGCGCAGGCCCGCTCGGCGTCTCGCCGAGGCCCGGATGGCCGGATGGCCGGATGGCCGCGGGACCGGCGGAGGGGCGGGCCGTCCCCGTGGACGGTCCGCCCCTCGCGTGCGGTGCGGTCACTGCTGCCGGCGGCGTACCGTGTCGCCCCAGTAGCCGCCGACCTCATGGTGGTAGGCGGCGTCACCGAGGTGTTCCTCCCGGACGAAGTCCGGGGCATCCTTGATCTGTTGCCTGGTCCGGTCGACGTAGACCTTCTCCTCGGTGGTGTCGACACGGGTGATCGTGCCGGCAGGCAGGAGTACTTCCCTGCCGAAGATCCAGGGGCCGGTGTCGACGACGATCCAGGAGGCGTCGGTTTCGTACGAATGCTTGTCGACCTTGCCGATGGTGCCGTCGAGGGCTTCCACCTTGTAGCCGGTGAGGTCCCTGTCCTCGAAGTGGGCGACGGTCAGGTGGTAGGCCCAGATGTTGTCGTTCACGGATGCGGGTTCCCTTCTCGGTGGTGGTCAGTGTGCGGACGCCCAGTGAGTGGCTTGCGGCCGGGAGGTGGGTCGCCATGCGGCTCGCCTGCCCCGGATCGGCGGATCGACGCACGCCGCTTCCCGGGGGCCGCGGGCGGCAGGGGGGTGAGGCAGGCGGGCACGGCGATCTCGTGGTCCGTCCGGGTGCCGAACCGGTCCACGTCCTACGGGCCCGAAACACCTCAGGAATCACCATCGACACCAGTGATCGCCGGAGGCCCCAGAGGCGCGACCTTTTCCGGCAGACCCAGCTCTTCAAGGGTCCTGGCCAGCAGGCCGACGGCATTGGCTCAGGTCGGTGTGGTGCGAAGCCAGCCTTCGGGCGAGCTCGGAGCGTGCTGTGTCGTCGACGTCCGTCAGGAACGTGCCGGGCACGGTAATGACGTAGGTGGTCACTTGCTGTCTCCTTTTCGCCGGCATGGACCGAATCGGCGCGGCGTTACCCATGCCTGCTCGGCACGACCTTCGGCCGTCACCCGGCCTCGCTGCCGACGGCGTGGCCTGGGTCCGGTCCGCTCGGCGTGAGTCTTGCTCTTCTCCAGCCAATCCCATACGGCATGGCCCTCGCGGGATGTCCCCCCGAACCTCATCGTCTGCGGCCCCACCCACGGGCAGGTCGCGCACCCCCTACGCCGGCTACGTGCAGTGCGAGGGCGGCGAGACCGATCAGCATGACGTTCGTCGAACTCAGGACGTCGTTGGTGGCGATACCGGCGGCGTTGAGGAGGAACGCGATGAAGAACAGGACTGCGGCGGCGATGCCCAGCATGGACGAGCTCCTTTCGCTGAATGCCGACCGCGTACCCCGTTCCGGCCGGGTCATGAGCGTGCGCAGCCTCGCGTCCCGGCCCCGTGGGCTTGTCGCCGATCCGGGCACGCTGATGGCCTCGGGCACGGATTCCGTGAGCCGAGTCAGCCAGAGGTACGGTGACGGGGCCTGGACCCAGCGCTACGAACACGGCGTCCCCGTCACCGATCTCGTGCCCGTCGAGAGCGACGGCACGACCGGGACGCTGGTCCTGTTCACACCGGACAGGTCGTCGGGTCCGGTGACCGTGCCGGAGGCCGGCGCTCTTTTGCGCCTGGCCACGGCCTGGCCGCATCTGGAGGTCCAGGTCGATGACCGGCGCCGGCCACCGGCCACCGACTGAGCCGTCCGGCACCCCCACCGCCCGCGGGACGGGCTGCGGTTCCCGCGGGCGGTGTGCTGCCGGGGCCGGCCGCGTCGGTCCGTCACTCGAAGGCGGCGGCCGCCTCCCGCAGTGCGCGCGCCACGAGCGCCGGGTCGTAGGGCGCCTGATCACCAGGGGTGTACGTCACCGAACGCAGGCGGCCGGTGTAGCGGAAGCTGCGGTGGCGCTCGTACACCGGCCAGGAGACCGGGGACTTGCGGTCCACGCCCACACTGATGCCCTGGAGCGGCGCCATGCCGATCAGCTGGTGGACGCTCCGCGAACGGCCGGTCTCCACGCCGTCGACCAGGACGCGGAACTCCCAGCGCAGGCCCTCCACCGCGGCGGCCGACAGTGTGACCGTCCGTCGGCCGGCGGGCAGCGGGCCTCCGTCGGTCTCGTGCAGCTCCCCGTACTCGTTGTACGCGAAGCGCAGCCGCCCGTCCTCCACGTACAGGCTGTAGCCGCCGCCCTGGTCGCCGTGCGAGACCAGTACGCCCTGGTCCGAGGTGGCGTGCTCGTCGAGTTCGACGGTGACGTCGAAGGAGCGGAACGAGATCAGCCGGGAGGAGCGGTAGCGCTCCAGCTCGGGAGTGCCCGCCAACAGGGTGAGGGGGCGGTGGAACCGCTCCTCGGCGGGGTTGCGCCGGCCCAATGCGCCGCTGCCGTCGGCGAGGGGGAAGACGCCGTTGCGCCAGGCCGCCGCTTCCCACGCCGCGGCCAGCTCCTTCACCACCTGGGGGTGTTCCTCGGCGACGTCGGTGGTTTCGGTGGGGTCGGTGCGCAGGTCGTACAGCGCCCACTCGCCGTCGTCGTACGGTGCGCCCGGGCGGTGCAGCGTGACCAGCTTCCAGCCGTCGCGGTAGTAGCTGCGGTTGCCGGACATTTCGCAGTACTGCTCGGTGTGGGCGCCGGCCGTCCGCCCGTCGTGGAGGACGGGGGCGAAGCTGACGCCGTCGAGCTCCTGGGCGGGCCGCGAGCGCCACAGCTCCGGGCGGCGCACGCCGGCGAGTTCCAGGAGGGTGGGGGTGATGTCGGTGACGTACTGGTACTGCTGCCGGATCCCGGGGTCGCCCGCGGCGCGCCGCAGTCCCTCGGGCCAGGAGATGACGAACGGCACGCGCACGCCGCCCGCGTAGGTCTGGCCCTTGTAGAGCCGGAACGGGGTGTTGGAGGCCATGCCCCAGCCGCGCGGGTAGTGCACCAGGCTCTGCGGACCGCCGATGAGGTCGCTGTCCCGGTCCACGTCCTCGTTCCAGTCGTCCGGGACGGGCTGGTGGACGAAGCGGCTGAAGTAGCTGCGCGTTCCCTCGGCGCCGCCCTCGCCGGTGCCGCCGTTGTCGGAGGTGAAGACGATGATGGTGTTGTCGAGTTCGCCGAGTGCGCGCAGGGTGTCGGTGAGCCGGCCGAGGTTCTGGTCGATGTTGTCGACCATGGCCGCGTAGACCTCCATGTAGCGGGCGTAGCGGCGCTGCTGTTCGGGCGTCAGCTCGTCCCAGGGGCCTACGTCGAAGCCCGCCTCGGAGTTGCGTTCCGGCAGGGCGGTCCCCTCGGGGAACAGGCCGTCGGCGATCTGCCGGGCGAAGCGGGTGCGGCGCAGGGCGTCCCAGCCTCCGTCGTAGCGTCCGCGATGGCGTTCGACGTCTTCGGGCTTGGCCTGGAGGGGGCCGTGCACGGCGTTGTGGGCGACGTACAGGAAGAACGGCTTGTCGGGGTCGTGTGCTCGCAGCGACTTGACCATGGAGACGGCCTGGTCGGTGATGTCGTCGGTGTAGTAGTAGCCGTCGGGCAGTTCGTCGATGTCCAGCGGGCTGTTGTCGCGGACCAGCTGGTGCGGGTGGAACAGGCTGGTCAGGCCTTCCAGTACGCCGTAGTACCGGTCGAAGCCCTTCTGCAGCGGCCAGTTGCGCCGGTCGTCGGCGGCGTTGGACGCCGAGTCGCGGGTCAGGTGCCACTTGCCGACGGCGTAGGTGGCGTAGCCCGCGTCGTGCAGGACCTCGGCCAGGGTGGGGATGTCCTCCCCGACTTCCATGCCGTACCCCGGGAAGCCGGGGTCGAAGTTGGCCACCGTCGAGTATCCGACGCGGTGCGGGTTGAGACCCGTGAGCAGGGCGGCACGGGCGGGGGAGCACAGCGGCATGGTGTGGTAGTTGGCCAGGCGCACGCCGTCCGCGGCCAGTCTGTCGAGTACGGGGGTGGGGACCTCCGAGCCGAACGGGCCGATGTCGCTGTAGCCCATGTCGTCGACGAGCACCACGACGACGTTCGGGGCACGGCCTCCGGGCCGGCGCGGCGGCTGCCAGGAGGGCTCGGACTCGGCGAAGGTGCGACCCACCCGGCCGGGGAAGCCGGCGTAGGGATCGCGGCGGTTCGGCGTATCCGTAGTGGCCGGGGTGTCGGGGGTGTCGGGGGCGTTGGTGGTGGTCACGGGCGGAGCTCCTTGGGAAAGGACGGGGGAGAGGACGGGGCGGTCCTGGGTACGGACCCGAGCAGGGTGCGGGTATAGGGGTGTGCAGGGCGGGTGCAGACCTCGTCGGCGGGGCCTGTCTCGACCAGCTGTCCGCGGTGCATCACGGCGATGCGATGGCTGATCTGCCGTACCACCGCGAGATCGTGGGCGATGAACAGCAGGGCGAGTCCGAGGTCGCGTTGCAGGTCCGTGAGGAGGTTGACGACCTGTGCCTGGACGGAGACGTCGAGTGCGGAGACGGGCTCGTCGCAGATGATGACCGACGGCTCGGGGGCCAGTGCCCGGGCGATGCCGATGCGCTGGCGCTGGCCGCCGGAGAACGCGCGCGGGTTGCGCCCGGCGGCACGCGCACCCCCGGGTGGGGGCGGCGGGGTCGGGCGGGCTGCCGGGAATGCTCCGCAGCCGGGTTCCCGAGGGGGATTGCAGCCGGGGCACGGCCGCCAGCAGTCCGGCGGTGTAGGGGTGCCGGGGGTCCGCGAGGACCCGGTCGGTGGGCCCGTCCTCGACGACCGTGCCTCCGTACATGACCAGCACGCGACGGCAAGAGCGGGCGACGACGCCGATGTCGTGCGTGATCAGCACGAGAGCGGTGCCCGTCTCCCGGTTCAGCCGTTCGAGCAGGGTCAGGATCTGGTCCTGGACCGTGGCGTCGAGCGCCGTCGTCGGTTCGTCGGCGAGCAGGACGTCGGGTTCGTCGGCGAGCGCGAGGGCGATCATGACGCGTTGGCGCATACCGCCGGAGAACTGGTGCGGGTGGTCGTCGATGCGCCGCGCGGGGTCGGGAATGCCCACCAGGTCCAGCAGTTCCAGCGTGCGGCCGCGGCGCGAGCGCCGGTCGCCGCGGCCGTGCGCGCGCATCGCCTCGTCCAGGTGCTGCCCGATGGCAAGCACCGGGTTGAGGGAGGCCATGGGGTCCTGGAAGATCATCCCGATTCGTCCGCCGCGGACCCGGCGCAGCGCCCCGTCGGGAGCGGTGGCGAGATCCTGGCCGTCGAGCAGCACGGAGCCGTCCGTGATGCGGCCGCTGCCCGGGAGCATGCACGTGAGGGCGAGGGCCAGGGTCGACTTGCCCGAGCCGGACTCGCCCACGATTCCCAGCGTGTCCCCGGCGGCGAGGGAGAGGTCGACACCCCGGAGCGCGTGCGCGGTCCGGCCGCCGAGCGGGAACTCGACGTGCAGGCCGCGCACGTCCAGCACGGGGCGGGCGGACTGGCCGGAAGCGCTGGTGTCGGCGGTTCCCAGACCAGCCCCGTCGCGAGCAGTTCGGCCGAGTGCCGCGACACGGCGGCCGCGCTGAGCCCCGTCTCCCCGATGATCGCGGTGCGCGCCAGCGGGCCCCCGTGCAGTACGGCCCCCAGGACGGCGGTCGCACCGTCGGACTGGTCGGCGGCGGTCTTCCCGCCCGGCGTCGCGATGAGGGCTGGTCGCATCGATGATCCTCGGTCCGGGGTCGGTCACACGGCGGCACGGCGGCCCCGGAAACCGGGGGCTACCGGTGCTGGGGACAGTTCGACAACCTCATGCCCCGATGCTCGCAAGTGCGTGGAGGCCGGTCAACGATCCGGCGTTACGGGGCAATGACGGTTGTGCGAAGCCGACGGCCGTCCCCTCTCGGCGCCGGTTCTCTCGCCGAGCCGCAGGTCGGAGACGACATCCAGGCCGCCCGCCCGGCCGCGACCGAGGCTCGTGCCGGCCGGAGACTCCATGGGCCGGGGGGCGGGTCCGCGACGGGTGTTTCGCGGGCCGGCCTGCCCAGTGAGTTCCTGCCGCTGCGGGTCACGTAGACGACCAGGTCATGGCCGACCGGCGGGGCGGACGCCTCACCGTCCGATCCTCGTGATCTCGCCCTTGGTATCCGGGCCACATCACGTTGCACCATTGCCCTGAGTCGGGTCTTGTCAACTTTATTGCTGCGCGCTATATAGGTGGTGTTGCCATGTGCATCTGTGATGAGAGCGAGAGGAGTGAATGAAGATGCTCATGCGAACCGATCCATTCCGTGACCTGGACCGTCTGACGCAGCAGGTCCTGGGGACCACGGCCTGGCCTGCGGCCATGCCCATGGATGCCTTCCGCGAGGGCGATGCCTTCGTCGTCGAGCTGGACCTGCCCGGAGTCGACCCCGAGTCCATCGACCTGGACGTCCAGCAGGACGTCGTGAACGTCCGGGCGGAGCGGCGGACCACCGCCTCCGGAGACAACGGCGAGGTGCTGATCGCGGAGCGCCCCTCCGGCAGCTTCAGCCGCCGGCTGTTCCTCGGCGAGACGCTGGACGCCGACCGGATCGAGGCCTCCTACGAGGCCGGTGTGCTGCGGCTGAGCATTCCGGTGACCGAGAAGGCGAAGCCCCGGAAGATCGAGATCAGGGCCGGAGACGGCTCACGCAAGGAGATCAACGCCTGACGGACGCCGGCAGGACGGGTGGGCGGCCGCCTTCCCCCGGACCGCCCGCCGTCCTCGGATCCGCAGCTGCCGAAGTCAGCCGGGACGAAAGCGAGGTTGCGGTCATGGCCGAGACACCGCCTCTCACGGCCGCGATCCGACAGCGCGCCGACGGGCACCTCAAGGTCGCCGTCTCGGGAGAGATCGACATCCTGAGCGCGCCGCAGCTCCGAGTCACCCTGGATGAGGCGTTGTCGGACGGCGCACGTCTGGTGGAGGTCGACTTCAGCGGAGTCGAGTTCTGCGACTGCTACGGACTCGGCATCCTGCTGGAAGCCCGCCGCCGGGCATCCGAGCGAGGCACCGCGCTGAGGTTGGTGAGCGTCACGTCCCCCCTGGTGCGGCAGCTGCTGCGGCGGACCGGTACGGCGGCGGCCCTGCTCGGGCCGCCTCGCGAAGTCATCAGTCGAAAGGTTCATGGATCTGAGAGGAGCGGATGATGGCACGCGCAGTCGGGATCGACCTGGGCACGACCAACTCCGTCGTCGCAGTCCTGGAGGGCGGCGAGCCCACGGTCATCACCAACACCGAAGGAAACAGGACCACCCCTTCCGTGGTGGCCTTCGGCAAGGGCGGAGAGGTCCTGGTCGGAGAGATCGCCAAGCGGCAGGCGGTGACGAACGTCGACCGCACCGCGCGGTCCGTCAAGCGCCACATCGGCGAGGCGGCCTGGCGATTTCCGGATGCCGCCGACATCGACGGCAAGCGGTACACGGCCCAGGAAATCTCGGCACGCGTCCTGCAGAAGCTGAAGCGTGACGCCGAGGCCTATCTCGGCGAGGACGTCACGGACTCCGTGATCACCGTTCCGGCGTACTTCAACGACTCCCAGCGCACCGCGACGAAGGAAGCGGGCGAGATCGCGGGCCTGAAGGTGCTGCGGATCATCAACGAGCCCACGTCCGCGGCCCTGGCGTACGGACTGGACAAGGAGAACGACCAGACGATCCTCGTCTTCGACCTCGGTGGCGGCACCTTCGACGTGTCGCTCCTGGAGATCGGCGAGGGCCTGGTGGAGGTCAAGTCCACCAACGGCGACACCCACCTCGGCGGCGACGACTGGGACCAGAAGATCGTCGACCACCTCGTGAAGCAGTTCCAGAACAACTACGGCGTCGACCTGTCCAAGGACAAGATGGCGCTCCAGCGCCTGCGCGAGGCCGCGGAGAAAGCGAAGATCGAACTCTCCGTGGCTACCGAGACCAACATCAACCTGCCCTACATCTCCGCGTCCGCCGAGGGCCCCCTGCACCTGGACGAGAAGCTCACGCGCTCCCAGTTCGAACAACTGACCGCCGACCTGCTGGAGCGCTGCAAGGCCCCGTTCCACAACGCGGTCAAGGACGCGAAGATCAAGGTTTCGGACATCGACCACGTCATCCTGGTCGGCGGGTCGACCCGCATGCCCGCCGTGACGGAGCTGGTCAGGGAGCTGACCGGCAAGGATCCGCACAAGGGCGTCAATCCGGACGAGGTCGTCGCCATCGGCGCCACCCTCCAGGCCGGTGTCCTCAAGGGTGAGGTCAAGGACGTCCTGCTCCTCGACGTGACCCCGCTGTCCCTCGGCATCGAGACCAAGGGCGGCATCATGACCAAGCTCATCGAGCGCAACACCACGATCCCGACCAAGCGGTCCGAGATCTTCACGACGGCCGAGGACAACCAGCCGTCGGTGCAGATCCAGGTCTACCAGGGCGAGCGCGAGATCGCGGCGTACAACAAGAAGCTCGGCGTGTTCGAGCTGACCGGCCTGCCGCCGGCCCCGCGTGGCGTCCCGCAGATCGAGGTCTCCTTCGACATCGACGCGAACGGCATCATGCACGTGACCGCGAAGGACCTCGGCACGGGCAAGGAGCAGAAGATGACCGTCACCGGCGGCTCCTCGCTGCCTCGCCAGGACATCGACCGCATGGTCCGCGAGGCCGAGCAGCACGCCGAGGAGGACCGCCGCCGCAAAGAGGAGGCGGAGACCCGCAACAGCGCGGAACAGCTCGTCTACCAGACCGAGAAGCTGCTCCGCGACAACGAGGCCAAGATTCCGGCCGACCTCAGGGCGGAGACCGAATCCGCGATCACGGACCTCAAGGAGAAGCTCAAGGGCCAGGACACGACAGCCATCCGCACGGCGACGGAGCGCGCCGGCAACGCCGCGCAGAAGATCGGCACCGCCCTCTACGAGGCCCAGGGCGCCGCAGCAGCCGACAGCGGACCGGCACCGGGCGCGGGGCCGTCCGGCACGGATGAGGAAGTCGTCGACGCAGAGATCGTCGACGACGAGAGCCAGGAGGGAGACGCCCGATGAGCCCACCGAAGTCCGCCGACGGACCGCGAAAGCAGCCGCCCCCCATCGTGATCAGGGACAAACGACGCATCGACCCCGTCACCCTCGAACTCAGGCCGGGCGACCGGCCTCCTCAGCACGCGGAGACCGGGGGCGGTGGATCAGGAAGGCCCGGCGGCGCCCCTGCCGCCGGGGCCGCAGCCGTGCACGAACGGCTCGCCGAACGGACCGCCGATGTGCAGCGCATCAAGGCGGAGTACGACAACTACCGCAAGCGGGTGCAGCGTGACCGCCTCGCGATACGGGAAATCGCTGTCGCCAATGTCCTGGGCGGGCTGCTGCCCGTCCTGGACGCCATCGACCAGGCCCGCGAGCACGGCCCCGTCGATCCGGCCCTGCGAGCGGTCGCCGATCTGCTGGAAACCCAGCTGGCCGTGCTCGGCCTTCAGGAGATCGGGACCCCAGGAGAACCCTTCGACCCCACCCGCCACGAAGCGATCTCCTGTCAACGGTCCGACAAGGTCGACCAGCCGACATGCACCACCGTGCACCGACCCGGCTACACCGTCGGACAGCACCTGCTGCGCCCGGCCCAGGTCACGGTGAGCGAACCGCCCGACCGGGAGGAACCCGGCTGAGCATGACACCGGCGGCGGCGGGGGAGGACGGGCAAGGCGACCTCCGGCACCCGTCCTACGCCCCGCCGCCGACGTCAGCTGCGAGGGGACGCCCTCCCCGAGCGCACGGGGCGTTCAGCCGGACGTACCTCCGGAAGCCCGCTCACGCAGCTGCTCGGGCCTTCCGTGCTGCTCCGGCTGGGTGTGCGCTGTGGAGCCGAGCAGGGGCGCGCCCCGCCGCTCGGGCCGGTGGCCGATCGTGTCGGCGACCTTCGCGCGGGGGGTGTCGGCTGCTCCGGGTGCTGCGGGAATCAGCCTGCGAGCCAGAAGCCGGCCAATCCAGCGGCGACGGCACAACGGGCACGCCGAGGCGCCGGCAGGCGTGTACGGGGAGGCAACGGGGATGCCGTCGCGGGAGAAGTACTCCCAGACACCGCCCTCTTCGTCGCTGTACTGCTGGACGTCGTAGTCGATGCTCCATTCGTACCCGCATCGGCCGCACGCAAATTCCACTCGCTCCAATGCCATCTCGGTGATCACATCCGCCTCCCTTCGGCTGCGCGCATTCCCCCCGTCGTCGATATACCCGTACCGGATTGCCTTGACAACATCCCCCGGAGGTTCTAAGACGGGTGGCAAAGAGGGGTCGCTTTCGGCTGTTCCCGGAGGTGAGAGAAATGAGCGGCTCGCGGCCGTCGCGCGACCACTACACCGTCCTCGGACTCCGCGCCGAGGCGTCGCCGGAGCAGATCACCAGCGCCTACCGCACCTTGATCCGCGCCCTCCACCCTGACGCCCGCCCGGACGGGCCGCAGGCAGGCGCGGAACTCGCCGAAGTCATCGACGCCTACAAGACCCTGCACGATCCACTCCGACGGTCCGCATACGATGCCGAACGCGATCAGGAGCGGCCCGTCGGCCACCCGGTACGGATACCCGTACGAGTGAGGTCCGCGGGCGGCGTCGCGGCACAGCAGTTTCCCCCCGATGCGCATCGCCCGTATGAAGACCCATTCGACCGACTCATGGCCTGGCTGCTTCACGGCATATGGTTCCCGTAATGACCGGTAACGCTTTGGCGAAGTCGTCGCCGGAATTCAGGGCGTCGACGCACTCCGCGCCGGCCTGAAGAGGCGGAGAAGAAGCGCGGCCGAGGTCACATCTCGTGGCCTTCGCCCGTGGACCCGCCGCCGCGGACCAGGTCCCGCTCCTCGTAGTGCGCCAGAGCCAGACCCAGGCCGAAGAACGTGGGGGCCCATTCCCCGACGAAGATGCCCCACCGATCGGCGCGCTCGAGGCTCTCGTTCCTGCTGGAGGTGAGCCAGGACGCGAGGGACAGCCCGATCGACGCGGCGGCGGCCAGGTAGGCGTGCTCGCTCGTGACCCCGACCTCGTGCAGCTTCTTGACGATCATGATTACTCCTCTGAGAGGGAGAGTCGCATCCCCATGAGCTCACGAAGCCGCATGGGAGATGTCATGCAATGACCTCTTCGCTCCTGGTACCGGGTTCGGATGCGCTCGTGGGTTCGGATTGCGCGGAACGCGGCGTCCGGTCTCCTTCGGGAAGTGCTTCGCCGGCCGGGCGGTTGGCGCAGAGCATGATCCGCACAGCGTCCCTCAGCCCGTGCGGCCGCAGGAGTTCCGGGTCCGGACGCAGTCCCCATCCCGGGCCGCACAGCAGGACGTGGCTGCGGGTCCGGGCGCCGTGCATCCCCCAGCGAAGTGCCGAGAGGTGACGCGCCATCGGAAGGTCGGCGGTGTTCCGGGACTGCGACCACAGGCCGACGGCCGCCGGAGCGACTCGGCGCACGGTGGCCTCCAGGGCTTCGACCGGAACCGATCCGCCCAGCATCAGGACGCGTTGGCCGCGGTCCCTCAAAGCGGCGGTGAGCGCCTCCAGGGGAAGGGTGTGCTGCTCGCCCGGCAGGCACGCCAGCAGGACCGGGCGTGCGTCCGCCGGTCTGCCGCGCGTCATGGAGTCTGCGTATGCGTATCGGAGGGCTGCGGAGATGTGCCAGGACAGCATGTGTTCCACCTCCACGTACCGGTCCTCGGACGACTCCCATTTGCGCCCCACAAATCGCAGGGTCGGCATCAGCACGTCGTCCCACGCGGCGATCAGGCCGTACGCCTCGATGGAGGCCATGATCTGCCTGTGCACGGCCTCGGCGTCCATGCGTACCGCGGCCCGGGCGAGCCCCCGGCCGCGCCGCCGCGGGTCCCCCGGCGGCGGGGCCTTTCCGAGAGGATCGTCCCCACCGGTCGACGGCTCGATCCGTGCCCGATGGCGGGACGCCGTGACCGGGCCCGGTCCGGACGCGCGGACCTCTGCGGCGTGAGCCTTCGCGGCGCGGGCCGCCTCGGCCGGGGGCACGCCTTCAGCCGTCAGACGGCACATTTCCCGGACCATCGCGACGTCCGGGGCCGTCCATCGCCGGTGACGTCCCTCGACCCTCGTCGCAGGTCCCAATCCGTAGCGACGGTCCCAGGAACGCAACGTGGTGGGGGAGATGCCGAGCTCCCGCGCGAGGCCCCCGGTCGTCACGCCGGCCCCGGGGCCGCGGCCCCCGTTCCCTTCCATCTTCGCCTCCACTGGTGCAGGACACGTGTCCGACACGTGTCACGTCGACGTGTTCTCCGTAGGTGCGGGGTACGGATGCGCCCCGACGGGGACGCGACTCCAACGCCGTGCTGATACCGCGCACCGGGAGCGGGCGGCTGTATAGGTAGGGCGTGGGTTCGTCGAGCCCGGTGAGGGGATGCGATGACCGGGTGGCACTGGCTGTTCGGGGACCAGCTCGGTCCTCACTTCCTGACCGCGGGCGAGCCGGGGCCGGCGGCGGGCGCGCCGGTGGTGATGATCGAGGCCCGTTCGGTGTTCCGCCGCCGCCGTTTCCATCGCGCCAAGGCCCACCTGGTGCTCTCCGCCATGCGCCACCGTGCCGCCGAACTCGGCGACCGTGCCCGCTACGTGCGCGCCGAGACCTACACGGAGGGGCTGCGCCAGGCCGTCGGCGGTGCTCCGGTCACCGTCCACCACCCCACGTCACGTGCCGCGTACGACCTGGTCGCCTCGATGGACGGGGTACGGGTGCTGCCCGCCCGCGGCTTCCTCCTGCCGGGAGCGGCCTTCCGTTCCTGGGCCGGCGGGCGCGAGCGGCTGAGGCACGAGGACTTCTACCGCTGGATGCGCCGCGAACTCGGCCTCCTGATGGACGCAGACCGGCCCGCCGGCGGGCGGTGGAACCACGACCCGGCGAACCAGGAGCCGCCTCCCACGGGCGTGCGCACCCTCGGCGCTCCCGCACCGTACCGGCCCCGCGAGAGCGACATCGACGAGGAGGTGCGGGCCGACCTCGACCGGTGGGAGCGGGACGAGGGCATCCGCTTCGTCGGCCGCGACGGGCCGCGCACCTTCCCCGCCTCGCGCCGCGAGGCACTGGCCGCGCTGCACCGGTTCGTCGACCACCGGCTGGCCGGCTTCGGTCCGCACGAGGACGCCGTGCTCGCCGGCGACCCCGTGATGAGCCACAGCCTGCTGTCCTCCTCCCTCAACCTGGGACTGCTCGATCCGGCCGAGGTGGTCGCCGCCGCCGAGGACGCCTGGCGTGCCGGCCGGGTACCCGTGGAGAGCGCGGAGGGCTTCGTACGGCAGGTCGCGGGCTGGCGCGAGTACGTGTGGCACGCGTACTGGTACTTCGGCGAGGAGTACCGCCACCGCAACGCCCTGCGGCACCGTGCACCCCTGCCCGAGTGGTTCCTCGAACTCGACGCCGACGCCGTGGCCGCACGCTGCCTCTCCACGGTCCTCGCACAGGTCCGCGACACGGGGTGGACCCACCACATCCCCCGGCTCATGCTCCTGGGCAGCTACGCGCTCCAGCGCGGCTGGGACCCGCGCGCCGTGACCGACTGGTTCCACCGCTGCTTCGTCGACGGCTACGACTGGGTGATGCTCCCCAACGTCATCGGCATGTCCCAGTACGCCGACGGCGGCATGATGACCACCAAGCCCTACACCAGCGCGGGGGCCTACATCCACCGCATGAGCGACCTGTGCGAAGGGTGCGCCTACCGGCCCGCGGACCGTACGGGCGACCGGGCCTGCCCCTACACCACCGGCTACTGGTCCTTCGTCCACCGCCACCGCACCCGGCTGGCCGCCAACCCCCGCACCGCAAGGGCCGTAACGGGGCTGGACCGCCTCCCTGACATCGAACAGGTGCTGCGCGCCGACCGGTGTCAGGGCGGGAGCCCACCCTGACACCGGAAGGGACACCGGTATGCGTCAGCGGGCCCCGCACATGGCCTCCGACCGGAATCTCCGCGCGAACCGGGTGGTCCTCAGGGGAAGGCGTCGGCTGCAGACCAGCCGGCACCGCCGCCGCCCTGGAGGGCATCGACGTCGCGCACTACCTCGTCCACTCCCTCGACACCGGACCGCGCTTCGAAGAACCCGACCGTGACGCGGCGCGCACCGCTCCCCGGAACCGGCCCTTCAACGGGTCCGCGAGGCCAACGTCACGACCCGCCGGTCCAACGCTGGCGGGTGGAGGGGATCGAACCGGGCCGCCTGCTGCGGCTGCGCGCGGAGATGCGCCTGCCCGGTCTCGCCTGGCTCGACATGTATGTCGACCCGGACGGCACGGGTTCCCGCTACCGCCGGCGACTTGTCATGGCGGGAGAATCGGTGCAAGAACATTGCGAGTTTTCTCCTCCGGTGGCGCTGGTCATCCTGGGTTCCTCGGGACGTGACGACGTGATCCTCCTGGAGTACCCATGCGCCTGACAGACGAACTGCCCGTGGACCACCCCCTCAGCCGTGTCTACCGGTTCGGCGCCGGCCTGTGCGGGCTCATCCTCCTCGTCTTCGGCAGTCTCGGCTTCGCCGGCGGCCTGGACGCGTTCAGTACGGACGGACAGCGCATCGCCGGCCTGTCCACCAACGGACTGCTGAGCACGATCTCGGTGCTCTTCGGACTCCTCCTGATGGCCGGCGCGGCGATCGGGGGAAACCTCGCCTCGACGGTCAACACCGTAGTCGGAGTGATCTTCGTGGCCAGCGGCTTCGTCCACTTGTTCCTCATCGGCCGTCGCGGCAACATCCTGGACTTCGGTTTGTCCAACGTCATGTTCAGCTTCCTGATGGGGCTCCTGGTCATGACGTTCGGGATGTACGGCCGTGTCAGCGGCGGACTGCCTCACGACAACCCCTACTGGCGTCGGCGCCACCCCGAGCAGGCCGCACGCGAGCCGGCTGCCTCCTACCCCCAGGCCGGTGCCGCGGACCGCCCGCCGGCCGGGTTGCCGGAGCGCTGAGGCCGCCATGGCCGACAAGGCGGCACGGGCGCTGGTGGTGGGGGCGACCGGTGACCTGCTCGGGCATCTCGACGGCCCCGCCCCGGGACGGACGGCACCCGCGCGTCAGCGCCGGTCCCGTGGCACCTGCCACACGGCCGCCATGCTGCGGCAACAACGGGCGGCGAGAATCGGCCCGGGGCCAGGCCGTCCAAGTGCCCCCGCACCCGTCTCATCCCACCCCGGCATTCCTTGACGCCGTTGACGGCCTGGCCGGAGAGCGGTCCCGAGACCGTCGTACGCCGCACTTCCGAGCCTGCCGACATCGCCGCGGCCCTGGCGCCGATCGGGGTCCGCTACGAGCGGTGGCCGGTACGCGAGGACCTGGCGCCCGACGCCGACAGCGATGCCGTCTTCAGCGCCTACCGGGCCGAGATGGACCGGCTGACCGCGGCGTAGGGCTTCACCACCGTCGACGTAGTCGCCCTGCACCCCGCTGATGACGGCCCCGACTTCGCCGAGAAGGCGAAGGCCGCGCGGGCGAAGTTCCTGGAGGAACACGCGCACGACGACGAAGTGCGCTTCTTCGTCGCCGGCTCCGGCATCTTCTACCTGCACGTGGGAGGTGAAGTGCACGCGGTGCTGTGCGAGCGGGCCGACCTCCTCGGCGTGCCGAAGGGCACCACGCACTGGTTCGACATGGGCACCCGGCCCGCCTTCACCGCGATCAGCTTCTTCCACGAGGAGGCCGGCTGGATCGGCACCTTCACCGGCAGTGGGACCTCGCGGCGCTTCCCCGACTTCGACTCCCCGACTTCGACACGATCACGGCGCAGGGCGCGGAGTGAGCCGAGAGGCGGACGCCGTGGTGCTGGACGTCGAGGGCACCACGAGCGCCACCGGCTTCGTCGTCGACGTGCTCTATCCGCACGCGCGCGAGCGGTTCGGAGCCCTGCTCGCCGAGCGCTCGGACGAGCAGGAGGTGGCGCGCGCACTGGCACAGGTGCGCACGGAGCCGGGTGAGCCGGACGCGGGCCCGGCACGGATCGGACAGGCGTTGAAAGCCTGGCTCGACGAGGACCGGAAGGTGACGCCGCTGAAGACCCTTCAGGGACTGCTGTGGGCGGAGGGGTTCGCGCGTGGCGAGCTCGTCTCCCATCTCTACGCGGACGTGGTGCCCGCTCTGAGACGCTGGCGTGCGGAGGGCCTGCGCCTGTACGTGTACTCGTCCGGATCGGTGGCGGCACAACGGGCCTGTGAACGTGGCTGTCATCCGGCTGACATCGTCGGTGTTCGACACGGAAACGGACTCGCGATGGGGCGAGTGCCGGGAGGTCCGCGTGCCGAAGTGCAGGGGTGCGTCGTCCGCACCCACCGCGCCTTCCACCGGATGGCCGATCCGTGTGTGGCGTAGTGCCGGTCCGGTGTTCACGAGGGCGACGTTGCGTGATCGAACTGACTGCCACAACAACCCGGCGGCCGGGCGCAGTTGGCTGCTCAGGCCGTCCCCGGCGGTGGGTCGGCGTGCAGCCGGCTAGACCATCCCTGTGCGGTGGGCGACTTCCTCGTTGTGGCGCAGCTGCTGGTGTGCATCGGGACCGAGGGTGTTGATGACACCGGCGATGAGGACCTCGATGACGGCGAGGGTGGGAACGAGGCTGTCGTAGGGGGCGGTGGTACCCACCTGGCTGGGCAGGACGACGTCTGCATGGGCGGTGGCGGGGGAGAGCCAGGGGTCGGTGAACACGATGGTCTTGCCCGCGGCCTCGCGGGTGAGCTGGGCGATGGCCGTCTTGTCGTCCTCGTAGCGCCGGTAGTCGAAGAGTACGACGACGTCCCGGCGGGTGAGCTGGGCCAGTGCCGCGGTGCGTTCGACGGGCCGGTCGGGCAGGAAGCGGACGTCTTCGCGCAGCTGCATCAGGTGGAGGCCGAGGTACTGGGCCAGGAGGTGGGTGAAGCGGCCTCCGGCAAGGATGACGTGGCGCTTGCGGTCGGCGAGGAGTTCGACCGCGCGTCGGAAGTCGTGCGGGGGGATTTCGGCGAGCGTCTGGGCGAGTGCGGGGGCGAAGGTCGCGTTGCCGTGTTCGAGGAGGCCCGCAGTGCTGGTCGTCTCCTGGGAGTGATCCAGGCCTGCGGCTTCGTACAGGGCGACGGGGGAGGCGTTGCGGACGTCGAGTTCGCTGCGCACTGCCGCCTGGAGGTCGGGGAAGCCGTGGTAACCCATCCGTGCTGCGAAGCGCAGGACGGTGGGGGTGGAGACCGAGGCGCGTTCGGCGATGACGGCGACGGTTTCGAAGACCGCGGACGGGTATCCGGCCAGCAGTGTGCGGGCGACCTTGCGTTCAGCGGGGCTGAGTGCGCCGAGGTTGGCGCGAATGCTGTCGGCGATGGTGCCGGTCATCGTCGGGTGGTTTCCTTCCGGAGAGGTCGTGCCGTGTCCGCCGAGCCTAGTGCCGGCTCGGCGAACACGGATGTGCGGGCTTGCCGTTGCCTCGGGGTCAGTTCGGGGTGACGGTGCTGATGGTGAGGGCGAGCGAGGTCAGCGTCGTCGGGTCCGAGGAGCTGTGGGCCCATGCGGTGGCGGGCTGCGTGCGGGTGAGCGTCACGGTGTAGCGCGGATCGGACTCGAAGGTGGAAGCCGTCGCGGTGCGCTGGGTGCGGCTGGCGGCGAGGGCACGAGCGGTGCCCAGGAGGGAATACGGCCGGCCGCTGCTGTTGGCCCGGGAGTAGAAGACGTCCGTGTTGGGGGGAACCGGGGCATCGCCTGCCGAGATGATGGGGTGCTTGCCGGGGGCGGGGAGGGCCTGCCAGGTCCGGGGCAGGTAACGGTCGCCGTCGGTGAGGTAGGTGTAGCGTGTTCCGGTCAACGACCAGCCGCCGGTCGTGGTGTGTGCGCGGGCCTGGCGGAGGTCGAGCACGGTCAGGCCGCGGGTGCCCTTGACGGTGGCGGTCTCGGCGGGTGTGCCGGGGTTGTCGACGATGAGGGCGGTGTTCTCTTCGAGGCCGTAGACGCGTGTGTGGCCGGTGTCGGCGGCCAGGCGCAGAGCACGTCCCTCGCGGCCGGCGGCGCCGGTGTGGGTGTCGATGAGGCCGGAGCGGAGGAACCCGAAGCCGCCTGCCGGCAGGTAGCCCAGGCGCGTCGGGTCGTCGAAGTAACCGGGGCTGCTGCCGTCGCGCAGGGCTTGGTAGGAGTCGCCTCCGGTGACCATGTCGTCCCCGGCCATGATCTGCGCGCCGGCAGAGGAGCCGGCGATGACGGCGCCGGCGGCGAGCTTGGCGCGGATCGCGGCCAGGACCTTGCTGTCGGTGTGCGCGTTGCCGTGGAGGAGGGTGGTGACGTAGCGGTACTGGTCGCCTCCGCCGAAGAAGAAGCCGGTCATGGAGTTGACCTGGGCGACGACCGCGTCGGAGTCCGCGTCGGTGATGTGATCGAGGTCGACGGGTATCCATTGTGCGTCGGCGGCTCCGTGCTGCTTGAACAGGGAGGCGTAGTAGGCACCGTTGCAGGCCGAGTTGCCGCACCGGGCGGGGTCGTCGGCGTACGGGTCCTGGCTGGCGGGAATGGAGGCGGCGGTCAGGACGCCCACGCGGGCGGCGGGGCCGCCGGCGCGGCTGATGATCTCGCCGTAGACGGCCTTGTTGTCCTCCTTGAGGCCGCCGCCGACCAGGACCAGCGAGCCGCCGCGGGCGGGGCCGGGTGCGGGGGAGGGGGAGGGGGAGGCGTGGGCGGCGGTGACGGCGAGGGCGGCCAGCAGCATGGCCGCGGTGGCGGCCAGGAGGCCGCGTCGTGAGCGGGTGCCGGGCATGTGGGCTCCGTTCAGGTGGCGGTGGTGTCGGTGTGGCACAGGCGGGCGATCAGCAGGGTGAGGAGGGTGATGCGGTCGGTGATGGTGGTGGTGTCGAGCCATTCCTGGGGGGTGTGGTCGGCGCCGCCGACCGGGCCGAGGCCGTCCAGGACCGGTGTGCCGGTGGCGGCGATGGTGTTGGCGTCGCCGACGCCTCCGGTGCTCGCCGCCCCGAAGGCGAGCCCCAGTTCGCGGCCGGCACCCTGGGCGAGGGCCAGCATCCGCCGGTTGCCGCCTGTCGCCTCCATCGGCGGGCACAGGTCCAGCTGTCGCACCGTGGCGGTCGTGCCGAGTACGGGAAGGCGCGCCGCGGTCGCCTCGATGGCGCGGCCGATACGGTCCAGGCAGGCGGTGGTGGTCGCCCGGACCTCGATGTGGAGTTCGGCCCGCTCGGGGACGATGTTCGGGCGGCTGCCGGACCGGACGACCCCGACGTTGATCGTCGCGTCGTCCTCCTGCCCGTTGAGGGACTGCAGGGCGATGGTCAGATGGGCCGCCGCGAGAGCGGCGTGGGCGCCGCGCTCGGGCTCTATGCCCGCGTGCGCCGCCTTACCCGTGACGGTGATGAGGTACTCGGCAACTCCCTTTCGCGCGATGACCACATCGCCGTTCTCGCGTGCGCATTCCAGGGCCAGCGCGAAGTCGGCTTCGGCAGCGAGGCTCCGTGTGAGGGGGGCGCTGCCGGGGGAGCCGATCTCCTCGTCGGGCGTGGCGAGGAAGACGATCTCGTCGTAGTCGTCGAATCCTTCCTCGGCGAGGATCTCCAGCGCGCTCAGTCCGGCCAGGAGACCACCCTTGTCGTCGCTGACACCAGGACCGTGGGCCAAGGACCCGCTCAGGGTGAAGGGGCGGTCGGCTGCGGTGCCGTCGTCGAAGACGGTGTCCATGTGACCGGCGAGGAGAATGCGCAGACCTCCGTCGGCTGCCCTCCTGGCACCCTTCTTCCGGGCGACGAGCGCGCTGCCCAGAGCCCGCCCCCGGTGGCGTCCGGCCGGCACGGTGAGGGTGGTGGCGCCGTAGCGTTCCAGCCGGTCCGCGAACCAGGCGGCGACGCGGTTGATCCCGTCGGGGCTGTAGGAGCCGGAGTCGATGGCCACCAGGGCGCCGAGGTCGGCCAGGTACTCGCTGTGCCGGGCGGCGGCGCGGGCCCGCAGCGTCCGGGTGGACGGCCGCGGGCTGACCGGGGCGGTCACAGGACCTTGGACAGGAACGCGCGGGTCCGCTCCTGCACCGGGTCGGTCAGGACCTTGCGCGGGTCGCCCGCTTCGACGACGACGCCTTCGTCCATGAAGACGGCCGTGTCGGCGACCTCTCGGGCGAAGCCGATCTCGTGGGTGACCACGACCATGGTCATCCCGTCGGCGGCGAGGCGCCGCATCACGTCCAGTACGTCACCCACCAGCTCCGGGTCGAGGGCCGAGGTCGGCTCGTCGAAGAGCATCAGCTTCGGCTTCATCGCCAGCGCGCGGGCGATGGCCACGCGCTGCTGCTGCCCGCCGGACAGCTGCGCGGGGTAGTGGCCGGCCCGGTCCGCGAGCCCTACCTGCTCCAGGAGCCGGTGCGCTTCGGCCTCGGCGTCGGGCTTCGAGACGCCCGCGACCTTCACAGGCGCCTCGCAGACGTTCTCCAGAGCGGTCATGTGGGGGAAGAGGTTGAAACGCTGGAACACCATGCCGATGTCGCGGCGGCGTTCGGCGACCTCCCGCTCGCGCAGTTCGTGCAGCTTGCCGCGATGGCGGCGGTAGCCCACGAGGTCGCCGTCGACGGTCAGCGTGCCGCCGTCCACGGTCTCGAGGTGGTTGATGCACCGCAGGAAGGTCGACTTGCCCGAGCCCGAGGGCCCCAGCAGGCAGCAGACTTGGCCGCGCTCGACCGTCAGGTCGATGCCCCGCAACACCTGGAGGCTGCCGTAGTTCTTGTGGACGCCACGCGCCTGGACCATGGGCTTGCTCATCGCCCGGACTCCTTCCTCGTACGGCGGGCCCCGGCGGTGCCCGCGCCGCCGAGCAGTCGCCGGAACGTCGGGGTGCTGTGGCCGCGGGCCGCGCCGCGTCCGTAACGGCGCTCCAGCCAGGCCTGCGGAATGCTCAGCAGGGATACGAGCGCCAGGTACCAGCAGCTGGCGACGACCAGCAGGGGGATGACCTGGTAGTTCTGGGCGTACACCTCCTGGATGTTCGACATCAGGTCGTGGGCGGCGATCACCGAGACCAGAGCGGTCATCTTGAGCATGTTGATGGTCTCGTTGCCCATGGGCGGGATGATGACCCTCATGGCCTGCGGCAGGACGATCCGCCGCATGGTCAAGGCCGGGCGCATCCCCAGCGAGTGCGCGGCCTCGGCCTGGCCCGGGTCGACGGACTGGATCCCCGCGCGGACGATCTCGGATGTGTAGGCGGCCTCGTTCAGGCCGAGGGCCAGGAGGGCGGCCACCGCGGGGGTGAGGACGGCGTTGGTGTCCCAGGAGACGAAGGTGATGCCCGTGAACGGGATCCCGATCTTGATCTGGGAGTACAGGGCTGCGGCGTACCCCCAGAAGATGATCTGCACGAGCAACGGTGTGCCGCGGAAGGCCCACACGAACAGGGACGACAGGCCGTACAGCACGGGGCTGGACGACAGGCGCATGACGGCGACGACCGTGCCCAGGACCAGCCCCAGGGCCATGGAGGCGGCGGTCAGCCACAAGGTGGTGGCCATCCCGTCGAAGATCAGACCGGCGAAGAGGTAGTCGCCGACGATGTCCCAGTGGAGGTTGGCGTTCTTGGCGAGCGACCCGGCCAGGCCGGCGAGTGCGGCCACGGCCGCGACCGTCGCGACCCAGCGCCCGTAGTGGCGTACCGGCACCACATCGAGCGCCCCGTCCTGGAATGCGGCGGTGCTCGAGTGAGGTGTGCCGGTTGCCGTGGTGGTGTCGGTCACTGGGCGCCCGCGTTCTTCGTGGCTTCCTTGACCGCGATCGACGCGACGCCGTACTTGTCGCAGATCCTCGTCAGGGTGCCGTCGGCGACGAGTTGCTGCAGTGCCTTGTGGATCGCCTCGGTCAGCTGCGGCTGCTTCTTGGACACCGCGATGCCGTTGGGAGAGGCCTTGTAGCCGCCCTGGGCCGCGGGGTCTTCGACGGAGTCGAAGGCTCCGCCGTTCTCGGCGGTCTTGGCGGTCCACCCGGCGGCCGGCTTGGTCAGGACATCGGCGACGACCTTGCCCGCGCGCAGGGCGAGCTGGGCGTCGGAGTCCTTGGGGAAGGTCTGGATGTCGATCGGCTGCCTGCCCAGCTCGGCGCAGCGGGACTGGTGGGCCTTGAGGAGGTCGGCCTGGTTGGTGGCGGCCTGGACACCGGCCGGGTGCCCGCACAGGTCGTCCAAGGTGGTGATCCCGGTCGGATTGCCGTCGGCGACCAGCAGGCCTGAGCCGGACTGGGAGTAGTCGACGAAGTCGACGACCTGCTGGCGCTCCTTGGTGTCGGTGATGGCGGAGATCGCCACGTCGTACTTGCCGGCCTGGAGCGCGGGGATGATGCCGTCGAACTTCTGGGGCGAGAAGGCGAACTTCACCCCGAGCTTGGCGCCCAGGGCCTGGCCGAGGTCGTAGTCCAGGCCGGTCAGCTCGCTCTGCCCCTCTTTGACGAACATCTCGAACGGCGCGTAGGGCACGTCGGTCGCCACCCGGACGGTGCCGGACTTCTTGATCGCCTCGGGCAGCGCGTCGTGCAGGTCCTGGTCGGGCTGGACCCGCACCCCGGCCACGTCGGCGCCGGAGGGGGCGGGGGCTGCTGCGGTGGCGGGGTCACTGCTGCCGCACGCCGACAGAGCAGCGGTCGCGGCGAGCGCGGTGAGCGCCGCAGTCAGGGAGCGGACGACGGGTGTGCGTGCGTGCATGACTCTCGGACCTCGTTCACAAGGGGGAGGGAAGACGGGAGGACGGCTGCCGCTGGCGAGCCACATCGGAAGTTACAGATGAACCCAAGAAATGGCTAGATGTATCGCACGTTACGTAGAGGTAAGGTCTGGACTTCAGGCGGTGGATCGACCATTTCGTCGCTGGACATCCGGTTTGTGACCCCATGTGCTCGTCGGCAACCGATCTCGGCGTTACATCTGTTCACGGGCGTGGCTGACTTGTATCTTCCGCTACTACCCCTGACGCGATGGATTTCGCGTCGCAATCCCCACCCACCGATCGAGGGCGCCGCCATGCAACGGACCACCCGCCGACCCCGACTCGCCGCAGCCGCGGCAGCCCTGCTGGTGCTGCCCGGCCTCCTCATCGCCGCCGCACCCGCACACGCCGCCGCAGCCCGCCTCCGCCTGGGCAGCGCGACAGACGTCTCCCGCCCCTCCTGGCAAGGCCCCGCGTACACCATGAACGGCGCCGGCGCGATCGTGCCCGGCTCCATGAGCCGCGCGATCGACGACATCCGCGGCGGCGCCGGCAGCCTCGACGTGGTCGTCCTGGCCGGATCGGCCCCCACCAGCGGCAGCAAGACGCCCGAATGCGACACCGTCATGACCCTGCCCGGCGTCAACTCCTGCACCACCTGGACACTGACCGCCACCTCCGACGCGAGCAACGCCCAGGTCAACGCAGACGTACGGAACGCCGAGTTCGTGTACTTCGCCGGGGGCGACCAGTGCCGCTACACGGCCTGGAAGGGGACCGCCCTCGAAGCATCGGTCGAATCGGTCGTGGCCAAAGGCGGAGGGTCGGGCGGCGGCAGCGCCGGCCACCACGTCAACAGTCCGATCGTCTACGACGCCTGCAACGGCAGCGTCACCAGCGCCGAAGCCCTCGCCAACCCCTATGACCGCTCCATCACCTTCACCACCGGCCTGTTCACCTGGAACCACTACGACAACGTCGTCAACGACTCCCACTTCGTCGCCCGCGACCGGATGGGCCGCCTCATGGCCTTCGTCGCCCGCTCCATCAAGGACGGCCTGACCTCCGCGGGCTCCGCCTGGGGCGTCGGCGTCGAGGAGGGCGGCGGTTCACTCCACATCGACAAGAACGGGCTGGCCACCGCCTACGGCAAGAACAGCTACGTCGTCCTCGGCGACCACCAAGGCGAACAGGTGGCAGCCCGCCGGCCCCTGACCTACACCGGCTACAAGATCTGGAAGCTCACCCCGGGCACCACCTTCGACTTCGCCAACCGCCCCACCTGCGGCTACTACCTGCGCAGCGTCACCGCCGGCGCCCCCGACCCCGATCTCTACGACGGAACCCCGCAGACCACTTGCACGGCCCCCCACGCCCTCACCGAGTCCGAACCCAACGACACCCGCGACCGAGCCGACGATGCCACCACCCTGACCACGCCCGCCGCGCTCACCGGCAGCCTGGCCACCAGCGGCGACCGCGACTACTTCGCGATCCACCTGGCAGCGGGTCAGCGCGCAGACGTCCAGTGCGACGTACCCGACGACTACGACGCCGACGTCTACCTGCTCGACGCGGGCGGCGGCAACCTCACACGGTCCGTCAACGACGGCGCGGGCACCGACGAAACCCTCACCCATGCCGCAACGACCACCGGCACCTACTACCTCGAAGTCGCCGCCTACGCAGGCTCAGGCCCCGCCGGCTACACCTGCAACGTCACGACCGCCTGACGCCCGCCAGACCCCGTCCAGGAGTTCACCAACCAACCCACTCGCGCAGCGGCCTGGCCATCGGCCCGGCCGCCTGCCTCAGCCAAGGGAAGGCGGTCAGCAGAAGCACACCGGGCGCGGGGCGTTTCTCCGCTGCGGTCGCTGCCGAAGACCGAGCCCACCGGCTGCCACGGCGGGCCTCCGGCCCTTGGGCCGGGTCAGGCGGCCTGGGGCTGGCGCAGTTCTGCCTGGCCGAAGAGGAGGGCGTGGCCGCTGCAGGTCCCCATGCAGGGAGATCCCCATCCGCTCTTCGGCTGCCGCGAGCATCTGCTCCGTAATCGGGCCGTCAAGCTGGATGTGTGCCCGCACCAGCACGTCGCGGTAGTCCTTCCAGGAGAAGCGTGACAGCCATGAGTCTGGCTGTCACCACACCTCATCGTCGTCTGCGAACGGGGACGAAGGGGAGGGGTTCGATTTACGGATCGTTTTGTGCCAGGGAATGGCTGCAGCCAGTCGTTTGGGGCTGAACGCATCCAGCGGCTGCACGTTGTCGTCGGCCAGGAACTTCTGGAGCACGCCGTGGTCGGCGTCTGCACCCAGGGGGACGGCCACGCGCACCGCGCGCCTGCCCAACGGGGTGGCGTCCAACTCGCGCAGCCCGGACCGCCAGTCGTCCGTCGGACGTCCGTCGGACACCAGGGCCAGCACCGGTCGCCACGCCGACTGCGGCATGGGCGGGACGTGCAGGGCACGGGCGGCCAGCCGGAAGGCCGCGCCCATGTCCCTGTCGCCGTAGGCGTCTGCATCCTTCCAGGTGAGGTGGTGGATGTCCGTTGGCTCCGCGATGTGCCACCGGGCACCGCCGCCGAACGTGATCGCCCGCACCATCAGCGCCTTGCCGGGGTTGTCAGAGGCCTGCGAGCGCATCTCGGGGATGGTCTCCCTGACGGCGTAGTTCAACGCGGTGATCTTGCCGCTTGTGAGCATGGAGCGCGAGCAGTCGAGCAGCCAGATGAAGTGCAGCGGAATGCTCCTCATCGGACCGCCGGGTATGTCGTTGTTCGCGGTCGTCCGAACGTCGTCAGGCATCGGGGCGGCCCGGATCCGGCTGGCGAGAGCGCGGAGTTGGGCGGGGATGGTGTGGGCGGGCGGCCTGGCAGAGGGTTCCTTGGCCAGGAGAGTGAGCAGGTAGGCGTCGAGCGCTTGCGGGATGGTGGGCCGCAGGCTGCTGGGTGGTGGCGGATCCTGGAACACGGCGGCGTAGGGAATCTCGCCGAAGAACAGCCGGCGTCCGGTGAGCAGGTGGAACAGGGTCGCGCCCAGGGCGTAGACGTCCGCGGCGGGAGTCACAGGCCGGCCGCGCAGCTGCTCGGGTGCCATGTAGACGAGGGTGCCGGGGAGCTGGCTGTCCAGCGTCAGACCGGCGGTGGCGTCGTCCAACCGGGCGACGCCGAAGTCGCAGACCTTCACCGCGGCGCTGCCGTCAATCATCAGGTTGTGCGGTTTGACGTCGCGGTGGATGACCCCTGCTGCGTGGGCCGCTGCCAGGCCTTCGGCAGCCTGCGCCCCGTACTCCAGCGCCGTACCCACCGCCAGCCCGAGCGGGTGGTCCAGGAGGTGGGTGGCCAGATCCGGGCCCGTCAGCAGCTCCAGTACCAGGAACGGCGGATCCTGGTGCTCGACGAGATCGTGAATGGCGGCGACGTGGGGGTGGTTGAGACGTGCGACGGCCTTGGCCTCCCGGCGGAACCGAGCCAGCGCCTGGTGCCACTGGTCGTCGGCCCGGTCGGCCAGCAGAGTCTTCACAGCCACCGGCCGGTCCAGCGTCAGGTCCAGTGCCTGCCAGACCTCGCCCATCCCGCCGTGGCCCAGCCGACGCTGAAGCCGGTACCGGCCGGCCAGCTCGTAGCCCGCTTCAAACGTTGTGCTCCGGTCTGGGCTCATCCGGCAGTCTCACTGGTGGGACAGCGGTGCGGCTCCGCGTTCCAGACCGGGCCGAGAACAGTGGTAGACGGTTCGTCCCGGTACTTCGCGGTCGTGGCCGTGCGGTGCTGCCCTACGGCGAGCACGCACAGTCGCACCCCCTGGCCGACGTGATGCTGAAGTGCCTCGCGCGCGCCGCCCCCGCGCGGCGGGATCCCGGCGGTCTCTCGTACGGCACGTCCGGAGCCCTTGGTGGACGGATGAGCGGGATCTGTCGCCACCGTCATCGAACCCGTCGGCTCGCGCAACAGACCGTAGAAGACCCGGTTCCAGGTCTCGTGGTCGTAACCGCCATCCACGTAGTACTCGTTGACGGGGCCTATGCCGTCGAGGGAGGTCTTCACCCGCTCCCACTCGGTGGAGATCAGTGTCTGGATCTGGCCGTCGGTCTGATCGGGCAGTGACAGCGGGTCGGTACTGTGCATGGCCATGACGTTACCGGCCCACCCCGTACAGCGGGGTGGCCTTGCCCGGGCTCAGCTCGGATCAGGGGGGTGCCCTTTCGGAGGTGGAGCGGACAGACACATGCGGTCAACCGGCCAACCGATCAAAGGGACGCGCTCCATCAGATCCGTCGTATAGCGGCTCTCTGCAAAGTCGCCCTCGTGATCAAGAAGGGAATCCTCGCGGCCCTGCTCATCGGGGGCCTCCTGGCCGTGGGACTCCGGCAGCCTCCCCTGAGGACACGACGACGTACGTGGCCACCGGCCCCGTCTTCAACAAGCCCCAGGGGGACGGCCGCCGAGCGGGGCGCAACCCTCAGCCGGCTCGGCCGCCTCGTCAACGGCGCCCAGAGCGGGTCGGACATCCGGATATCGCTCCACCTGTTCGGATCGAGCTGGCTCGCGGACCAGCTCGTGGCGGCGCACCACCGGAACGTGAACGTGACCGTTCTCGTCGACGATGACAGCATCACGGCCGCCTGGACGTCCGGCTCCGGTGCAGCGGTGAGGGACAAGCTGAGCGCAGCCCTCTCGGCGATCCCACCCGCAGGCGAGACGTACGGCAAGTCCTGGTTCAAGGTGTGCGCCGCGAACCAGCCGTGCCTGGCCAAGGGCACGGGCGGCGTCAACCACAACAAGTTCCTTCTCTTCTCCCAGACCACCGGCAGTGGCCTCCCCGACAAGGGCAAGCCGGTCGACAGCGTCGTCGTACAGTCCTCGGGCAACCTCACCACGTGGGACCGCGAGTCCGCCTGGAACGACGCCATGACCGTCGCCGACAACGCAGAGCTGCACGCCGGCTACACCCGCTACTTCGACCGGACGGCCGCCTCGCAGGCGCTGCCGGACGGATCCGGGCGGGTCGACAACCTGGCGATCGACGTGGAGGCGGGGCCGGCCAAGGGCCCCGTGACCCTGCTGGCGCACGCCGCGCCCAAGTGGGGCGACGCGGTGCAGGCCGGGTTCACCCCCGCGCAGTGGCTGCTCGTGCTCGCGTTCGCCGAGTGGAGCCGGCTGCGCCGCTAGCCCTCCGGCCGGTCCGACTGCGGCCCGGTGCATGTGGGCCCGTCGCCGTTCGGCGGCGGGCCCGCTCGTGTCCTCCGCAGGGGTGAATCCGGCCCTCGCGTACGCGTAGGCGGTTTGTGCGGTGTGCTCCCAACTCGCCCTGAAAACCTGCCCTTTGACACATTCTGGAATCTTTCGGCATCTTCCCGGCGCGGCTCGACGGTCGGGCCGCACGGTGTGCGTTTGGGGTGTGTTTCGGCATGGGTGAACGGCGTGAGGTGTACGGCGTGGTGCAGGCTGCGGGGCGGCTGCGAGTCCCGGTGGCGGCCTGGCGGTGGGCGGCCGGTACGGGTTTGGTCCCGGCGGCGGACGTCGGCCCGGGGCTGTGGTCGCGGGCGGTGGTCGAGGCCGTCGACCCCGAGGCGGTGAGGGCCGCGCTGCGGGGTCCGATCGGGGCGGGGGTGGCGGCGGACCGGCTGACGCAGGCCCTGGGGGTCCCGCTGCCGCCGATGCGGCCGAGGGTGACGGCGGCGGCCATCGGGCATCTCGTCCGCGCCAGCCTGCTGGTCTATCTGGGAGGGGAGGCGGAGTTCCCCGAGGTGCACCCGGAGCAGGTGGCGGCGCTGGCCCGCCGCCGGGACCTGCCCGCGCTCCTGGACCAGCACGTACCCCTTGGCCCGGACCAGGCAGCGGTCCGTCTCGGGGTGCGGGGCCGGGACTTCGACGAGGTGGTCGGCCTCGGTTTCGTCGCCCCGGTGGGCACGGTGGAGATCGATTTCAAGCGGCAGGGCGGCGTGACCTCCGTCCCGCTCTACAGCGCCCGCGACATCGCCCTGTTGGACGTGGTCCGGCCGTGGGTGGACTGGCGGGCGGTGCGCGAGGCCCGTCCGGGCCGCCGCTCCCCGCTCGCCTGCCTCACCCCGGTCACCCCGGACACGGACCGGGTGCTGCTCGCGGAGGTGGCCGGGATGGCGCGTGTAGGGCGGGCGGCGGTGGTCCACTGGCGCCGCTGCCACGCCGACTTCCCCACCCCGACCGCCGGTACCGAGACGCGTCCGGAGTTCGAGCGGGCCGACGTCGTCGCGTGGCTGCTCGCCAACGACAAGATCACCCTTCCCGCCGGGGCGTGGCAGGCCTCGCTGCTGGTGCGCGGCACCGGGGGAGCTACGGGCCGGTTCCGGCTGGATGCTCCGTGGTTGGGCCTCGCCGACGACGTCGAGGGAACCGACCAGTTGTCGGGCTGGGTCGCCGACGACTCGGATGCCGACGCGCTGGCCGCCATGGCGGCCGGGTATGCCGGGGCCACGCTGACCCGGCTCACCGCACCGGGTGCGGGCCCGCTCGCGGTGCTCGGCGACGTCCGGCTGACCGACCGGTTCCGGTCCGGATCCGGGGCCTTGCGCATCATGCTGGAATGGCCGGCCCGCCTGCGCGGCACCACCACGAGGACCGGCCGCGGCGGCGTGGTCCGCCACGGCGTCCCGCAGACGAGGACCGGCGAGGACTGCGTGTGCGAGCGGCGCGACTGCGGCGGCCTGGACCCGGTCCTGAGGTGCCCCGAGCACGGGGCCGAGATCGCCCCGGTACTGGAGTGGCATGCGGGCGGCGGCCTGCGCTGCGCGCAGCTCACGCGAGGCCGGGCGGCGAGCGCGTAGGGGCTCGTCGGCTGCGGAGGCTCCCGGCGCGCCCTCGGAAGCGCCGGGAGCCCGGTCAGGCCCGGATCTCACCGCCAGGGGCGCTGGCGGCGCGCTGGTACCAGGACTGTGCCTCGGCCACCCGCCCGGCGTTCTTCAGCAGCAGTGCGAGGTTGTTCATAGCGAGGGTGTGTCCGGCGTCGCTGGCTTGCCGGTACCAGCGTTCTGCTTCGGCCGTGCGCCCGGTGTTCTGCAGTAACGCTCCGAGGTTGTTCATGGCGTCGGCGTGTCCGGTATCAGCGGCGCGCTGCTACCAGGTTTCCGCTTCGTCGAAGCGGTCGGCGTCTTCCAACAGGACCCCGAGGCCGAACATGGCGTCGGGGTCTCCGGCTTCGGCGGCCCGTCTGTGGCGCTGTTCGTCGGTTTCCGATGCCTCGGCTGGCGGGCCGGGGGCGGGCGCGGGTGCGAGAAGGGCGGAGCGCAGGCGTGCGGCGACGTCTTTCGCGGTGGAGGGACGGCCGACAGGGTCTTTGGCGAGAAGGGAAGTGATGAGGTCGTCGATGCCGGGCGGGATGGCGGGCTGGTGGGTGCTGGGCGGTTCGGGAGTGGTGGACAGATGCATGGCGATGACGGCGTACGCGGAGTCCGCAGTGAACACGGGGCGCCCGGTGAGGAGCTCGTAAAGGCTGACGCCCAAGGCGTACAGGTCGGATGAGTGCGTCGGCGTTCCTCCGCTGAGCTGCTCGGGAGCCATGTACAGGGGGCTGCCGAGCAGCATGAGGTTGGACGGCTTGATGTCGCGGTGGACGATGTTTCGCGCGTGGGCGGCGGCCAGCCCGTCGCACACCTGGGCGCCGTACTCCAGTACCTGCTCCAGGGGAAGCCCGCCGGGGTGGTCCTCGCACAGGACCGTCGCGAGATCACGCCCTTGCAGGAACTCCATGACGAGGAACGGGGAGACTTCCACCTGCCCATCGGGGCTTGTCTCCTGGTGCTCGCCCAAGTCGTGGACGACGGCGATGTTGCGGTGGTTCAGCCGGGCGGCTGCTTCGCCCTCACGGCGGAAACGGGCCAGGACCTGGGCGGCGAGCTGGTCGTCACGCAGATGGGATGTGAGGACCATCTTGATCGCGACGGTACGGCGCAGCCTCAGATCGGACGCCGCCCACACCTCGCCCATGCCGCCGTGCCCCAACCGGCTACCGAGCCGGTAGCGGCCCGCTAACTCCATCCCCCTGTACATGCCCGTCAACGTATGCAACTCGCCCGCGACGCGCCAGGAATTCTCCGCACCCGCTCGGGGTCTTCCGGCCGCATCCGCCGGCCGGAATTTCCCCCCGCCAGCCCCCGCCGGACTGTGCCCGCTGTACGGACCATGCGCAGCGCCGAGACACCGCAACCCGCTTGGTTCCTGGGTGGGCTGCGGGTGTGCCGGGCCGGTCAGGTCCGGATTTCGTTGACGAGCATGCGCAGGGTGAGGCTGTGCTTTTCGGGTGGCAGGGCATCCATCGCGGCGGTAGCGTGCGCGACACCGCCCGCCCGGTCGCCGGAGCGGGCGAGCATCAGCCCTCGGTGGAGTTCGAGGTGGGTGGCGAAGCGGGGCAGGGTGGTGGGGAGTTCGGCGAGCGCCTGGTCCTGCGCCTCGGTCGCGCCCCTCTCGTCGCCGAGGCGCGCGAGCAGCAGTGAGCGGAAGACGTTGAGTCTCCACCGCGGCACCGCGTAGTCGGAGGTCTGCTCGTACGAGCCGGCTGCGTCGAAGACTCGCCGCCCCCGCTCGTCGAGGGCGCGGGCGGTGGCGTGGTCGCCGCGGAGGGCGGCAGCGTGGGCCTTGCCGTAGATGGCGTTGAGCAGCCCGAGGGACGGCCGGGCGCCGAGGGCCAGGGCCTGGTCCGCGAGGACATCGGCGACGTCGAGGGAAGCCCCCTCGTACCCGAGGGCGATGGCGGCCCGCCCCCGCACCCACACCCGCGCGGCCGGATCCCCGGACTCATCCGCAGCGCTCGCCGCCATCCGGTACCAGCGCACGGCCGCGGCCCCGTCGGATCCTGGAAACGTCTTCGCGTACAGGGTCATCAGGCGGGCGGCGACCGACCACAGGCGCGGTTGGTCGAGTTGCTGCTGTACGACGACGAGTTCGCCGGAGACGCGGCGCTGCATGTCGGCCGCGCCCATCGACATGTAGTCCGTCCCGTACGCGGCCAGCTTGGCCTCCCACGCCTCCGCAGACGGCCCGCCGGACAACCGGGCGGCGAACCCGCGCGCGAGGAGGTCGGAGGCGACCACCGGGGCTATGGCCGTACCGGCCACATCGGTCAGGAACTCACGTCGCAGCATGGGGTCCTCCAGGACGGCTAACGCCACATCCAGCACCCGGGACAGCGCCGCGAGATAGAACCCGCGCGGCGCGCACTTCCCGCGCTCCCACCGGGCCACGTACTCACGCGTCAGAGCCGTTCCCTCGGCACGGTTGGTCTCATCGGCCAGACGGGCTTGCGACCAGCCCTGCGCGGTGCGCAAGTCGCGGATCAACTCCCCGATGTCCATGCGCCCATCTCGCCCCCGGAAATGCCCCTCCCCGGAGTTCTTTTCACGGGCCGAAAGTAAAGGCACCAGCCCGACCCGCGAACGGGGCACACCATGACAACGACCGACCACACCCACGCCCACACCGAGGCGTTGAAGCTGTTCCCCCCCCGGCCGCCCTCACCGCCCCGCCCGACTGCACCCGCTGCCAGGACTACGCCCGCCGGCCCCCTGCGCGGCACGCTCGTCACCGACATGCAGGTGCTCATGAAGCGGTGCGCGCAGGCAGGCGACCGGTGACGGGCCGCCGGTTCACGGTCGGGGACGCGGAGGGCTCAGAAGCAGGCGCTCAGCAGTACGTCCGGGCCTTCTTGACTGCGGGTTCGGCCTGCTTGGGGTCGGAAGTCACGTTGAGCAGCTCGTGCGCCTTGTCCAGGGCGTCGGCGAGCGGCTGGTACTTGTCGTCCGCCATGGCAGCCGCCCTGGCCAGATCCTCGGCGCCGACGAGGCGCGCCACCAGGATGTCGAAGTCCTTCCCGCCGGCGGTGCCCGGCAGCGGTTCCGGCAGTCGCCTCACGGCCGCGCAGGCCAACTCGGCGTCGGTGCCCTGGACCTTGCCGGACACCGCCCCCGACTCGCAGGCCGTCAGAGCCAGCAACAGACCGACCGCGGCCGCAGCAGTTGCAGGACGCCTCATCAGTTCCCCCCGCTCGAAGACTTCCGGCCATCCTCGGGGGCTTCATTAAGGGGGGCACAGTCCAATCCCGGCCAGCTTGCACGGCTACCAGCCCCGCACAGTCCCAGGGTTCAGAAACAGGCACTCAGCTTGTTCTTTATGGTCTGAGGTCGATCTTCAACGTCTACACGGTCAGGTGGTGGCGTCCAGACCGGCCAGGAGAGAGGCGACATCGAGGCCTGTGGTGAGGTACTCCTCGAACATCTGATTGTTCAAGGCCCAGGGTGACCGCCTTTCCCGGATGAGCCGGATCGCCGTCATTGCGGGCTGGCCCAGCTCGATGAGGGTTTGCGCCACTACCAGGCCGGAGCGGTTGTAGCCGGCGTTGCAGCGGACCAGAGCCGTACGCCCGCGCCGCATCGCATGTGCTGCGGTATTTGCCAGCTGCTGGACGGTCTGGATCTGCTCGGCAGTGAGTGGGCCATCGGGGATCTCGGCGATCAGATGGTCAACGCCCGGCTCAGGGCCATGGCCGGGGCGGGTGAACAGGCTGATGACCAGGTCAAACTCGGTGCCGACGACTGCAGCATGGCTCTGCCCAAGAGAGTCGGTCCACTGATGGCCGCCCATCCACAGTCTCGGCGTAAGCTCGCTCCAGGGAGTCGACGGCTCAGGTGTGCCCCCGCGTTTCTGGCGCGTCTTCATTCGAGATCCTCCGTCGACCAGGCGTGCGGGACAGGCCACAGTCCCCAGCTCGAATGGTCCCTCGAACACGCTCCCTCGCGTGAGGATTCCCCGGACAGCAGGCCGGCCTCCGCCCGATTCTGTGCTCCGGCCAAGGAATGCACCGAACCAGAACGAAGGCCGTGGGGATGAGCCTGCCGCACCTTGACGCGCCAGAGGAAGCGTTCGCCGAAGCGTCACGCTTCCGGGGCGACTTCTACACGTGCCTGAACGCGCACCGCGACGAACTGTTCGAGCTCACGGATGCCCTGCTCTGCTCCGACGGACGGGTGATGACGCCAGTGGACCTGACGCTGCTGCCCGAACACCGGCGTGGGCACGGCGCGTTGTACGCCGCCCTGAACGATGGCCGTATCGACACTGCACGGCTGCGGCGGGTCCTGGCCGCTCTGCCGCAGCCCCCGGCCGCGGACCATCGGCTCGTCCTGGCCGTGGACGTAAGCAACTGGCTGCGGCCCGACGCGGAGTGCAGCCCGGACAGGTTCTGCCCTACCTTCGGCCGAGGCCGGGACCAGCACCTGATGATCCCTGGCTGGCCGTATTCGTTTGTCGCCGCGCTTGAGTCGGGGCGCACGTCGTGGTGCCAGCTGTTGGACGCGGTCCGGCTCGGACCCCAGGACGATGTCGCCGAGGTCACCGCTGCCCAGGTCCGCCGCGTGGTCGAGGACCTGATCGCTGGCGGCCTGTGGCGCCAGGGCGACGCCGACATCGTGGTCGTCTTCGACGCCGGCTATGACGCCCCGCGCCTGGCTCATCTCCTTGACGGTCTGCCCGTGGAGGTGCTGGGCCAGCTGCGGTCGGACCGCGTGATGCGCAAGCCAGTGCCCCGTCCCTGGATCTGTCCGCCCCAGGGCGGGCGGCCCCCGAAGCACGGCAAGGAGTCCGCTTTGCCAAGCCGGAGACCTGGGGCGCGCCGGATACGGCGACCGTGCAGGTCACCGACCGATACGGCACCGCTCAAGCCATGGCCTGGGACCGGATCCACCCCCGCCTTACGACCCGCTCGGCCTGGATCGACCACGACGGCGAACTGCCCCTCATCGAAGGCACCCTGATCCGCCTGGAGGTCGACCACCTGCCCGGCGGCGGAGAACCCCTGCCGGTCTGGCTGTGGTCCTCGGGGACAGGCATGACCGGCGCCGACGTGGACCTGCGGTGGCAGGCGTTCCAGGTCAGGGCTCGCGTGCGGAAACGTTCCGGCGGGGCATGCCTTGCTGGTGGGGGTCTGCTCGCTGGATGATGTGCTGTTCCCGGACGTCGATGTTCGCTTGGAAGCCGTGGAGTTCACGGCAGGGGCATCGATCGTGGTGGCCACTGCGTGTGGTCCGCCGCCGAGGTGCCCGGGGTGTCGTGTTCGCGCCTGGAGGGTCCACTCCTCCTATACGCGCAGCCTGGCCGAGCGATCCTTGTCCGGGAGGAAACTGCTGGTCAGACTGCGAGTCCGGCGGTTTTTCTGTGATCGGTCCCAGTGTCGGCGTCGCACGTTCGTCGAGCAGGTCGGCGGGCTGGGCGAGAGCCATCGCCGCTCCAGCCTCGGACTGAAGACCTGGCTGCGGCAGGTTGCGGTCGAGCTCGGCGGCCGGGCTGGCTAACGACTGTGCCGCCGGATGCACCTCGTCGCAGGACGAACCCGACTGCTGGAACTCCTGGACCCTCCGGCATCGCCGGAACGGTCACCGCGAGTCCTCGGCGTGGACGAATTCGCCTTCCGCAAGGGCCGTACCTACGGACCCCTCCTGGCCGATGTCGAGGCAGGCCGCGTCGTGGACGTCCTGCCCGACCGCACCTCCGAAACCTTCGTTGCCTGGCTGCGCGAGCACCCCGGTGCCGAGATCATCTGCCGCGACCGGGCCACCTCCTACACCCGTGCGATCAAGGAAGCCTCCCCCAACACGACGGAGGTGGCCGACCGCTGGCACTTGCTGCAGAACCTTGCCGCCGCGGTGGAGAAGACCTGCCACCAGCATCGCGCCTGCCTGCGTAAACACGCCGATGAGGAGACCGCCCGCATAGCCGAGGCACCCCCGCTGATGCAGCTCCCGCTGCACGAACTGCCGCGGACACAGATCATCGAACGGACCCGCCACCGCCACGCCGACGTGCACAAACTAGTCGCGGCAGGCTGGATGATCAGCGCCATCGCCCGCTGGCTCCACCTCGACCGCAAGACCGTCCGGCGGTTCCGTGACACCGACCTCGACCAGCTCCTGGCTTCGGCTACCGAACGCCGACCGGCCGGAGTGCTGGAACCGTTCAAGCCGTACTTGAACACCCCCTTCACCGAGAGTCTCGGCCAGGTCAGCGGCAACCGCCTCTTCCTGGAGATCCGCGAACGCGGCTACCGCGGCAGCCGCCAGGTCGTCCGCAGACACCTCGCCGCCCTCCTCGCCGGCAACGCGGAACCCGTCCGAGCCGACATCCCCGGCCCTCGCCAGATCACCGGCTGGATCATGCGGCCGCAGACACCCTCCCGCCCGACCTTGCCCGCCGTTTGCTGGACGTGCGGATCGCCTGCACGGACATCGCCCGGGCCTTCGCTGAACTCCTTCGAAACTGGCGCGGCTTCCTGCTGAACGAGTGGATCCGGCAGGCCGAGCAGGACGCACCCAAGCCCATCAGCGGCTTCGCCGGCTTCTTCCGCGGCGACCTCAACGCCGTCACCGCGGGCTTGACCTTGCACTGGAGCTCAGGAGTTGTCGAAGGCCACGTCAACAGGGTCAAAACGATCAAGCGAGCCATGTATGGCCGAGCGTCGTTCCGGCTCCTGAGGATTCGACCGGCCGTTCACCACCCATCGAGCGACGAAGAAATCCCCTTGAGCGAGCTGACCGGCAACCGCATCCGCACCACGGCCGGCAAGCTCGGCCTGGCCCACCTCGCCGAAACCATCAACGAGTTCACCCACCGGGCGGACGAGGCAAAGATGGGCTACCTCGACTTCCTCGACCTGGTGTTGTCCGAGGAACTGGCCGTCCGCGACAGGGCCTGCGGCTCTCCCGGCTGCCGCACCACAAGACGCTCGATGAGTACGACTTCTCGTTCCAGCCCGACCTCGACCCGCGCAAGGTCAAAGACCTGGCCACCCTCTCGTTCATCGAGGCCAAGGCGAACGCCGCTCTCCTGGGGCCGCCCGGGGTCGGCAAGACACACATCGCCGTCGCTCTGGCCGTCGCGGCCTGCCGGCCCGGCTACTCGGTCTACTTCACCAGCCTCGACGACATGGTCCGCAACCTCAAAGCCGCCGAATCCGCCGGGCGCCTTGCCAACAAGCTGGGCACCTACCTGCGGCCCGGCGTCCTCGTGGTCGACGAGGTGGGTTACGAGATCCTCGAACGCGGAGAAGCGAACCTGGTCTTCCAGGTCATCTCAAAGCGGTATGAAAAGGGCTCGATCATCCTGACCCCAAACAAGACCCTCAGCGAATGGGGACAGGTGTGGCGACGAAGTCCTCGCCACAGCCATCCTCGACCGCCTCCTGCACCACTGCGACGTGATCTCCATCAACGGCCCCAGCTACCGGCTCAAGAACCGACTCAAGGCCATCGAGCGCGACACCGACGTGGCCTGATCCGGGCCGGCTATCCGACGAGGAGATGTTCCTCGCCGACTTGGAAGCTAAATCACACCCCGCGATCGGTGACACTAGGTGATCACACGGCTTGATTCGAGCGCTCGCAGGACGAGGACCGTCTGTCGCGCAATGGCCTGCTGGCACATTGGGTCCTGCTTCTCGTCTTCAGCCGTGACTCGCCCAGTCAACTGGGATACCAGGATTGCCTCGTAGCAGCTGGACAGACACTCCAGCGCTTCGTCGGCCGACAGAAAGCCGCCAGGAGCTTCGAAGAGTCGAACCAGTGCCATCAGGAAGGGACCGACCGCTGCTCTGGTGGGAACATCCGGCAGAAGGTCGTATTGAGTCAGGAAGTCTCCCGCGAAGGCCATGTCGTCCCACCAGCTCGCTGGAGCTTGAGCACGCAGGGTCAGTACGGACTTGACCAGCTCGCGGTGCGGTTCCGGGAAGAAGTCGTCGAATGGTGGCTCGAAAACGAGAACCGTCGATGCCACCACGTCCAGCACGAGGTCGGCCCGCCTGCTGTTGCTCAGCGCCTCCAGCTCCTCTCCGTAAGGCGCGACGTTCTGGTCCCACAGCTCCAAACCAGTCCTCCAACTCTCTGCTACCCCTGAACCGTAGACGGGGACGTTCATCCGTACACAACTGGGGAGCCGAGGGGCCCTGGCAAGATTTTCGTGAAGCTGGGGTGTGCCACCGTGCGCCGGTGACGCTCCGTCATGGGTAGTGGCGTCGGAGTGTGGCCATGTGGATGACGCGGTGGCGGAGGAGTGGGACTCCGGCGCGGCCGGCCATGATCCGTTTTTGGAGTTTGAGGTCGGCTATGCGGCCTTCGTTGACGCCGGAGCTGAACGGGGTGGTGATGCCCTGCACGACCGCGCCCTGGTCCTCCCGGATGGCGCAGGCCAGGCTGGC